>JADFRV010000006.1 GCA_022561095.1 Chloroflexota bacterium
CGGCGTCGGCGATGACCAGCATATCGGGCGAGAGCTTCTGCTCCCTGCCGTCCAGGAGCAGCAAGGTCTCGTCCGGGCGGGCGCGCCGCACTATGATCTGACCCTCACGCAACCGTTTGAAGTCGAAGGCATGCAAAGGCTGGCCCAGCTCCAGCATCACATAGTTTGTTATGTCGACAATGTTATTGATTGGCCGTAACCCGGCGGCTACCAGGCGCTCCTGCATCCATGACGGCGACTCACCCATCTTGATCCCATCGATAAGGGCGGCCACATAGCGAGGGCATAGATCGGGATCGGCGATCTCCACGCCGGCGCGGCCCTTAATCGGCTTGGCGGTGGCGGGATATTGGATCGACGGATCGCGGACGCTGCCGTCGCTGAGCGCGGCCACCTCATGGGCCACGCCCACTATAGACAAGAGGTCAGGCCGGTTAGGGGTTATGTCCATATCGAAGATCACGTCGCCCAGATAGGTGGAGATTGGGTCCCCCACGGGCGCATCGTCAGCTAACACCATGATCCCCTCGTGATAGTCGGAGAGGCCAAGCTCCTTTTCCGAGCAGACCATGCCCGCGGACTCCACGCCGCGGATGACGGCGGGCTTGAGGACAGTAGTCTTGCCGGTGCGGCCGTCGATGAGGTGAGCACCGGTGCGCGCGAACGGCACCTTCTGGCCCACAGCCACGTTCGGAGCACCGCACACGACGGTGTGGCGTTCTCCACCCAGATCCACGGTCGCCAGCACCAGCCGGTCTGCGTTCGGGTGCCGGGAGACGTCAACCACCTCGCCCACGGAGACGCCGTCCCATTCGCCAGCGGTGGTGATGATCTGACTCACCTCCGCACCTGCCATAGTCAGCCTCTCCGCCAACTGCTTGGGGTCAAGGGTCAGGTCAACGTATTCGGAGAGCCACTTTAGCGGTACGCGCATTGCTCTTCCTCAGAACTGCCTCAAGAAGCGCAGGTCGTTCGAATAAAAGAGGCGGATGTCCTCGATACCATGCCGGAGCATGGCGATGCGCTCAATGCCCATGCCGAAGGCGAAGCCGGTGTACCGCTCGGAGTCGTAGCCGACGGCGTCAAGGATCTCCGGGTGGACCATTCCCGCACCGAGGATCTCAATCCAGCCGCTGTGGGAGCAGGTGCGGCACCCCTCTCCACCGCACAAGAAGCAGTCGATGCGCAGCTCCATTCCCGGCTCAACGAACGGGAAGTAGTCACAGCGAAAGGCGACCTTACGATCCGGGCCGAAGATGCGGCGGGCGAAGTCCGCCAACGTACCCTTCAGGTCGGCCAGGCTTATCCCCTCATCTACGGCTAATCCCTCCACCTGAATGTGCATCCACTCGTGGGTTGGGTCGGTCGCTTCGTAGCGGTACACCTTGCCCGGGACGACAACACGGACGGGCGGCTCCGGCGTCTGCTCCATCACACGTATCTGGTTGGGCGAGGTGTGGGTACGGAGGAGCATCGGTCGCTCGCCGTCCTTCTCGTAGTCGATCCACAGTGTGTCCCACATATCGCGGGCCGGGTGATCGCGGGGAATACGAAGCGCCTCGAAGTTGTAGTGGTCCCATTCGATCTCCGGGCCTTCCACGACCTGGAAGCCCATGGAGACGAAGCAGTCCAGCACATCCCGCAGGGTTTGTGTCGTAGGGTGAAGGCGACCTCTGGGAAGAGGCGGACCGGGAAGGGTGACGTCTATCCGCTCGGCGTTAAGCGCCTCGCCGGCAGACTGAGCGAGGCGTGCCCTCTTCTCCTCGACGGAAGCCTCCAGCTGTTGCTTCAGCCGGTTAGCCCTTGCGCCCACGCGCCTGCGCTCCTCTATCGGCAGGTCGGCCAAGCCGCGCAGGACCAGAGTCAGGCGCCCACGTCGGCCCAGGTAGGCGACTCGCCAGCGTTCCAACGCGTCGTCGTTAGCGACGGCATCGAGCTCGCTAAGCGCCTGCGATTCTATCTGAGTGAGCGATTCGTTATCAGAAGGCATAGGCAGGGCGGGATCAGGGGTCGCGGCCATTATAGAACCCTGTCGAGGGAGTCGGCAACGCGTTTCGGCCAGCCAGTACGGAGTTTTGCCCCTAAGTGGTCCGGGCGGCGGACGTCTCCTGGAGAACCATCTCCTGGTAGAGACGATGCAGCCGCGCGGTAACCGGCCCCGGCCGGCCGGAGCCGACCGGCCCGTCGTCGAGCCGGGTCAAAGGCATCACCTCCATGACGGAGCCGGTGAGGAAGGCTTCCGAGGCGACCGCAAAGGCGGACCGCTCTACATCGGTCTCGATCGCCTCCAAGCCAGACTCTGCTGCGATCTCCAGTACCGCTTGCCGGGTGATACCCGCCAGGCAGCCTGACGAAAGGCTGGGGGTGACAAGACGACCGTCCAGCACCATGAACACGTTGCTGGCGCTCCCCTCGGCGACGAACCCACGTGTGTTCAGCAGGATCGCCTCGTCCGCGCCCTGCCGGCGGGCGTCCTCGCGTGCCAGAACGTTGTCGAGGCTGTTCAGCGACTTCACTCCGGACAGGAAGGACGTCTCATTCCGGCGTGTAGATGTGACGAGGGCAGACATCCCCCGCCCGTAGAGCTGCCGCGGGTACTCCGTCACCTCCCGCGCTATGAGCATGACGCTGCCAGCCGCACCCTCGGCGCCAGCGGTCAGCATCAACCGCACACGGGCGTCCTCAAAGCCGTTACGTTGGAGCACGCCTTTGGCGGCCCCAACCAAGTCGGACAGCAAGAAGGGCACCTCTAGGCCTACTCGCTCAGCGCCTCGGCACAGACGCCGGTAGTGCTCCTCCAGACGGAACACGCGACCGCCGTAGGAGCGCATCGTCTCGAACAGGCCGTAACCGTACAGCAAGCCGCGATCCAGCGCTGAGACGGTAGCCGTCTCCTGCTGTACTAGCTCACCGTTGAGATATATCCACCGCATAGTGCCTCACCCCATTTGTGTCGGACAGTCCGGAGCCGATCAGCACGTCGCGCAGGGCGCTTGCCTTGTGCAGCGTCTCCTGATACTCCATCTCGGGGTCTGAGTCGGCGACTATGCCGCCTCCCGCCTGGAAGTAGGCGACCCCATGCCTGACCAAGATAGTGCGGATGGCGATGTTCAGGTCGATGGAACCGTCAAAGCCAAGGTAGCCGATGGCGCCCGTGTATACGCTGCGCGCCGTCGGCTCCAACTCGTCGATGATCTCCATCGCGCGGATCTTCGGCGCACCGGTTATAGAGCCGCCAGGGAACGTGGCCAGCAGGAGATCGACTACATCGCGGTCCTCTCGCAGAGTGGCCTCAACGGTGGAAGCTAGATGAAAGACGGTAGGCAGCGTCTCCAGGGAGGCGAGCTCCGTGACACGCACGGAGCCGATCTCCGCCACGCGGCCAAGGTCGTTGCGCTCCAGGTCCACGATCATGACGTTTTCGGCACGGTCCTTCTCACTCGCGAGCAGCTTCCGAGCCAGCGCTTCGTCTTCTTCCTCAGTCCTGCCGCGCGGACGCGTCCCCTTGATGGGCCGTGTCTGCAGGCGACGATTGCCTGGGTCGAACCGCAGAAAACGCTCCGGCGAGGCGCTCAGCAGCTGCACCTCAGGCAGGTTGATGTAGGCGGAGAAGGGCGCCGGGTTATGGCTACGAAGTTGCAAGTAGACATCGAAGGGGCTGTTCATGAGGGGGAGATGGAACCGCTGGGAGAGGTTCGCCTGATAGATATCGCCGGCGAAGATGTAATCTCGCACCCGCTGCACCGCCCCCTTGTAACCCGCAGATGTAAAACTGGAGGGCGGCACGTCGGTGCTATCCATCGGGCTGTGTCGCGGCACGGCGGAGCCAGCGGCGGCAAGCGGCCGCGGATCGAAGCGGGCGATGCGCTTGTAGAAGCAAAGGTAGCACTCCGGCAGGCCCAGGTCATCGGCGGCGTGCTGCGGCAACTTCTCGACGAACCGCTTCAGCTCGTATGCAAAGTAACCGACGGCGCCGCCAGAGGCGCCCCGCGCGGGGCCCATGTGGTGATAGTCGCGCAGGAGCTGGCGCAAGGTCTCGAACGGGCTGCCGCTGAACCGGTGAGTGCCGCCACGTGTCCACAGCTCGATCGCGGTCCCAGACGAACGCAGGATGAGAAATGGATCGGTACCCCAAAAAGAGTTTTGCCCCAGCCTATCATCCGCCAGCACACTGTCCAACCAGAACCCGTACGGCTCGTCGCAGATACGGCCGAGGGATATCAGGGACGGCGGTCGCTCATCGTTCACGGCGATGCGTTTCAGGAAGGTGCCCGCGGGCCGGTGGACACGCCTCCATTGTGGAGCCAGCCCGGGCTAGGAGCAACCGCACGCCCAGGACAGCGCCTCCCTTGACAGCCTGACGCCAGGCGGTATGATTTCGGCGTCAGGCAGTGGAGGAAAGGAGAGTGAGCATGACGCGGGCCTACGTGCTGATAGAATCGGCGGTCGGCAAGGCGAAAGGCGTGGCCGAGGGCGTGCAGAAGCTCCAGTTCAAGGACGCCGGGATCGTATCAGTGGACGCGGTCACCGGGCCCTTCGACGTCATAGCGACGCTGGAAGCGGACGACCTTGACAAGGTGGGCCGAGCGATAACCGATGGCATCCAGCAGGTGGACGGCGTTCAGCGCACAACGACCTGCCTGGTCGTACAGCTCGGCTAAGCCAAATCGAAGTCGCAACGGTGCTAAAATAGTGGCGCCCGGGCGCCGCTATTCTTGCTATAGGCGGTGGCGCCGCACAATCACTGGGACCGGAACGAATGATGATCACCGTTGACGAGGCGCTGGAGCGTATCCTCAGCTACGTCGACGTCCTGGAGCCGGAAGAGAAACCGCTGCTGGAGGCGCTGGGTCAGGTCCTGGCCGAGGACGTCACGTCCGACTTCAGCATACCGCCGCTGGACAACACCGCGATGGACGGCTACGCCGTGCGCGCCGAGGACACGGCCGGAGCCTCGCAGGACTCGCCGGTGCAACTGCACGTCACCGGCGAGGTGGCAGCCGGCTACATCTTCGAAGGCGAGGTAGCCGCGGGGACTGCGGTCCGCATCATGACCGGGGCGCCGGTGCCTGCGGGGGCGGACGCCATCGTGCCGTTCGAAGAGACGGACGAGCCGTTCGGCCAGGCGCCTGAGCGCGCCCACCAGGTGGATGCGACGGTACAGGTGTTCAAGGAAGCCCAGCCCGGCGCCAACATTCGGCGCGCCGGCGAGGACGTGCGGAAGGGCCAGCTGGTGATGCGGAAGGGCCGCGTGCTGAGGGCATCAGAGATCGGCGTGCTCTCCTCCCTGGGACGAGCATCCGCGAAGGTGATCCGGCGGCCGGTGGTGGCGATCCTGTCCACAGGCGACGAGCTGGTGGAGGCCGGTCAGCCGAAGCCGCCGGCGAAGATATACGACGCCAACGCCTACGGCGTCGGCGCTCTTGTCCGGCGCTACGGAGGCGTGCCGCGCCTGCTGGGCATCGCCAAAGATACGGTCGATGCGCTCACCGCCAAGATCCACGAGGGGTTGGACGCTGACATGCTCGTCACCTCCGCCGGGGTCTCCCGCGGCGATTACGATATGGTGAAAGAGGTGCTGGCCCGGGAAGGGGAGATCGACTTCTGGACAGTGGCGATGAAGCCGGGCAAACCACTCGCGTTCGGCTGCTTCCGGAAGGAAGGCCGGCAGGTGCCCCACATCGGGCTGCCCGGCAACCCGGTAAGCTCTATGGTGACGTTCGAGCTGTTCGGACGGGCGGCGCTGATGAAGATGATGGGCAAGACAGACTGGCAGCGGCCCGTGATCAAGGCGGTGGCTGAGGAGCGGATCGTCAACAGGGATGACCCACGCCGATTCTACGCCCGCTGCGTCGTCACTGAGCGGGACGGGCGCTACTACGTCTCGCTGACCGGGCCGCAGGGCTCGGGGATGCTCACGTCCATGGTGTACGCCAACGCGCTGACGGTGATCCCGGCGGAGGTGGACGAGGTTCAGCCGGGGGAAGAGATAGACGTCATCATGCTGGACTGGAGCCACGGCGAGGAGTGGGGAACAGCTTCACCACAGGAAGCGGGCCCGTAGCCCGCCAGCCCGCTACTCCCGCGCCTGCGCCAAGAGAACGGAGCGCCGTAGCTGCCTCTGCTCTACGGCCAGAACCGTTCCTTGATCGCATTCACGGTGGCCACGTACTGTATCGTGTCCTCGTAGAGGACTCCGAGGCTGAGGGTGCTGTACCCCTGATAGTAGGCGGCCACCGCCTGGTCGATATCGCCGGTTAGGTCCAGGAGGATACGCAGGTAGCGAGCGCCGACCTTAATGTTATCGTAGGCGCTGGTCTCGATGTTAAGGTCGTAGCCGAAGACCTCCGTCTCCAGCCAGTAGCCCGTCGAAGGCGTGATCTGCATGACGCCGGCGGCGCCGATGGCGCTTACCGCGTCCTGCTGCCAGCCGCTCTCCGCATAGGCCAGAGCCTTCACCAGCCCGGCGTCCAGGCCCTCCACTGCGGCGAACTCCTCCAGCAGCGCCTCTACCTGCGGGGAGACCACCGGCACCAGCGGACTCACGACGACGGGTATCGTGAGCGTCCCACCCTCAACGATGAAATGCGGATCGGCCAGGCCGTTCGCCATGACGATGGCGACGGCGGGAACAGCGAAGCGCTCCGCGATCTCGCTGAGGGTATCGCCGAACTGGACGATATATGTAACTCCGCCGGCTGCCTGGTCGTCACGCTGGCTAATAGCGGCATGGCCGGCCGCGCCGCCGGGGATAAGCAGCACTCGGCCGCTAAGGATGTAGTCAGGGTCCACGATGCCGTTCGCCTCCGCCAACTCCTCGACGGTCATGCCGTATCTGTCCGCGATCTCAGATAGGGTATCCCCTCCCTGGACGCGGTATTCATCGGCGTTTAGAGACCCAGGCGAGATGAGGAGCAGCGCGATGACAGCCGCCATCACAAGAGCAACTCTGCCCAGTGCCATTTGCGCCTCCTTCCTTCCTGATCATTAGACGTACGGAGCCGGCTGATTGTTATATCGATAAACAGGCAAGTTGCCGTGCTAGATGGTAATCAGTACTAGGGTGAGCCCACTTGCGCCGGAGGTGGGGTCAGCGAAGCCGGTGTTGCCGGCCTAGGAGCGAGTAAGCCCCACGCCGAAGCCGTCGTAGGCGTCGGTGGCATCTCTCCACTCCGCATCTACGGCTTCGATGCGCGACATACGCGGCCCCTCACGCAGATAGTCCAGAAGCTGCTCGAGGTCAGGACGGGCACCCTCAGCGACGACCTCCACGGAGCGGCCGTCCGGCAGGTTACGAACGTAGCCCGTAAGGCCCAGGAAGCTGGCGCGGTTAAGAACGTAGTCGCGGAAGCCGATGCCCTGGACGCGCCCGCGGACGACGGCGCGGACGGCAGCAAGGGGTTCGCTCACCAAGTTACGCCAGCACCTGGCCTAAGGCTTCTTCCACCACAGCGAGCGGCACATCGTCGCGGAGAACGGTGCGCCCGACCTCCTCCAGCAGCACCCAACGGATCGCCCCGTCGCGCACCTTCTTGTCCAGCGCCATCGCTGAGAGCACGGCCTCGCGCCCAACGCCCTCCGCGCTGGTGGGCAGCCCGAAGCGTTGCAGCAGCTCCCGCTGGCGCTCCTCAACGGCCGCCGAGAGGAGCCCCAACCGCCGGCTGATGGCGGCAGCGGCCGTCATACCGAGAGGGTCGGCTGCACCGTGGCGAAAGCGCTTGTACCCAGTGACGGCCTCGATGGCGTGGCCCACAGTATGGCCGTAGTTGAGGATCGTGCGGCGGCCCGTCTCCTCCCGCTCATCCTCGCTCACCACCGTCGCCTTGATAGCGACGCTGCGCTGTATCGCCTCCGTGGTGGGCCCCGGCTCCAGCCGCAGGACGGCATCGGCGTGCTCCTCGAAGAACGCCAGCAGGCCGGCATCGAGGATCATGGCGTGCTTGATCGCCTCCGCCCAGCCGCTGAGCTCCCGCGGCGGCAGGGTGCGGAGGGTCGAGACGTCGGCCAGGACGAAGCGGGGTTGGTAGAAGGCGCCGATGGCGTTCTTGGACCGCGGGTGGTTCACGGCGACCTTACCGCCGATAGCGGCGTCCACCATCGCCAGCAGGCTGGTAGGGACGTGCACCAGGGGCAGGCCACGGGCGTAGGTGGCGGCGACGAAGCCGGCAAGGTCTGTGACCATGCCGCCGCCGAGGGCGACGATGGCGTGCCCGCGCTCCGCCCGCTGCTCGATGAGCCAGTCGTAGATGGCACTCGCGGTCTCCAGCGACTTGCTCGCCTCGCCGGGGGGGACGGTGAAGGACGCGACCGGGATATCGGCCTGGGCGAGCGCGGCCTCAGCCTGCTTGCCGTAGCGCCCGATGACCGTCTCATCGCCGATGATGTACGCCCGGCCGGTGAGGCCGGCCTCCCGCATCCGCCGGCCGAGGTCCTGAAGGGCGTCCCATTCCACGAACACCGGGTAGGACGCCGATGCCGTTCGCACTACGCACGCCGCGCCTTCGGGGATCGCGTGGAGGGTGGCGGCCGGCGAAGGGGCTTCAACAGCGGTCATCTCCTCGACGCGCTTGGGGTCGGCGACGGCCGACGCGGCCAGGCTGCGCCAGACGCGGATGACCTCATCCGCCACATCCTGCGGCGAAATGCCGTCGGTCTGGACCGTCCAATCGGCAAGAGCGTAGAGGCTCTGCCGACCAGCTTTGAGCTCGCGGATGCGCGTGAGGGGGTCGGCGGCGGCGAGGAGAGGCCTGTCCAGGGGCTTCTCCTCAGCTCTACCGCGAAGGCGCCGAAGGATGGTCTCCGGACGCGCCTCCAGGCAGACGACGAAGCCGCCCTCGGCCATGAGGCGGCGGTTGTCCGGCCGGAGGACGGCACCGCCGCCACTGGAGATGACGACGCGCGATTCGTTACACGCCTCGCGCAGGGCGTCCGCTTCCAGCTCCCGGAACCGCTCCTCGCCTTCCTGGCGGAAGATGTCGAGGATGGGCCGGCCGGCGGCGTTCTCGACGAGGGAGTCGGTCTCGATGACCTGCCAGCCCAGGTGCTCGGCGACGATGGGCGCGACGAGGCTCTTGCCGGTGCCGGAGAAGCCGGTGAGGACGATGCGGAGGGGGCGGGGCATGGAGTTACCCATGCCCGCGCGGGCCGAGGGTCTGGACGTACGCCTCGTAGTTGCGGCGGGTCTCCTCCAGGCGGTCGCCGCCGAACTTCTCCAGCATCGCCTGGGCCAGCACGATCGCCACCATCGCCTCGCCCACCACGCCGGCGGCGGGGACGGTGCACACGTCGGAGCGCTCGTAGTGCGCCTGTATCTCCTCGCCCGTGATGAGGTCCACGGAGGGCAACGGCTTGGAGAGGGTGGAGATCGGCTTCAGCGCGCCGCGGACGACGACCGGCTCGCCGTTGGTGATGCCGCCCTCCAGGCCGCCGGCGCGGTTGGTGGCGCGACGCCAGGGGCGGCCGTCCCACTTCTCCGGCGGCAGGATCACGTCGTGGGCTTGGGAGCCGGGCGTGGAGGTCAAGGCGAAGCCGCCGCCGATCTCAACCCCCTTGACGGCGTGGATGCTCATCACCGCCTGGGCCAGCAACCCGTCCAGCTTGCGGTCCCACATCACGTGAGAGCCGAGGCCGATGGGCACACCCGTGGCCCGCATCTCGAACACGCCGCCCAGGGTATCGCCGGCCTCGCGGGCGGTGTCGATCGCTTTCACCATGCGCTCCGAGACCTTGACGCCAGCGCAGCGGACGGGCGACTCCTCGACGGCCGCCCAGTCCGGCTCGCCCCGACTCGACAGGGAGGCGACCACGTCGCCGATGGAGACGGTGTGAGAGTGGACGGCCACGCCGAACTCCTCCAGCAGGCGACGGCACACAGCGCCCACGGCAACGCGGGCCGCCGTCTCGCGGGCGGAGGCGCGCTCTAGCACGTTGCGGACATCGTCGAAGCCGTATTTCATCGCCCCGGCCAGGTCGGCGTGGCCGGGCCGGAGGCGGGTCACCCGCTTCACCTCGCCCTCGAACGGCTCCACCTGCATCACCTCGCCCCAGTTCTCCCAGTCGCGGTTGCGAATGAACAGCGCCAGGGGGCTGCCGAGAGTGCGGCCGTGACGGACGCCGGCGATTATCTCCGCGTGGTCCTGCTCGATCTGCTGTCGCTTGGAGCGGCCGTAGCCGCCCTGACGCCGCCGCAGGTCGCGCTCCATGTAATCCTCGGTCAATGGCAAGCCGGCGGGCAGGCCTTCCACCGTTACGGTGAGGCCTTTGCCGTGCGATTCGCCGGCAGTGAGGAAGCGGAGCTCGCTCATCGGCCCGCCTGCGCCCCCGAGCCGCTGGCCGCCGGCGCTTCCGCCCCTTCCTCAGGATCGATGGGCAGAGCGGCGCCGCGCTCGCCCAAGCGGTAGCGGCCGCCGAAGGCGTCCACGATCTCGGCCGCCGTCCAGCCCTCCCAATCCACCTCGCGAGCAACCTCTCGGCTGGCGGTGGTGGTGAGGATGCAGGCCCGCTGGGAAGCGCCGTCCGGATCGCGGAACGTGGTGTGCACGTCGATGCGAACGGCAGGGAGGCTGAGGTTGGGCACATCGTACAGGAGCATATCGGCGAGGCGGACGGTGACGGCCAGCCCCTCCTGCAAGGGGCTCGTTATCTCCAGCCAACGGCCGTCGACGAGGCGGTACTCGCTCTCCACCTGGCAGGAGACGCGGGCGCTATCCGACGCCACATCGACAAGCTCTAGGCTCTGAACGCCTCGCCACACATCCGGCGCCACCTCCTTGGGGCGCTTCGCGGAGCGCCAGGAGGCGATCGACTCCTCCAGCATCTGGCGAATCACATCCGCGTCGCCGCCGGCGGCAGCCTTTCGCCAGGCCAGCGAAGCACGCGTCCCCTGCAGAACCATGTAGCCGACGACGATGAAGATGATGGTGATGGCCAGGATGCCCCACTCCACCTCGCTACCCCTCCCTTCCACCCGAGGCGGACAGGCCTGTCCGCGCGGCCTTGAGCATCACTTCCAGGGGCGCGTCTGAGCCGGTCCACAGACGGAACGACGCGGCGCCCTGATAGACGAGCATGGGAAGCCCTCCCAGGACGCCCGCGCCGCATTTCTCGGCGGCGGCCATGAGAGGCGTCTTCGTCGGGCGGTAGATGAGGTCGAATACGAGAGCGCCAGGCGGAATGAGTTCGATTGGCACGGGCGAGTCCTTCTCTTCCTTCGTGCCGGCCATGCCGACCGACGTACAGTTTATCAGAAGGCGGCAGGAGATAGTGGCGGCGCGCCAGGAGACGAACACGTCCGGCAGAGCGCTGAGTTCGGTGTCCACGGCCTGCGACCCGAGCTCCTTCACTAGTCTGGAGGCGCGCGAAAAGGTGCGGTTGATGAAGGTGATGGATGCGACGCCGGCATCTATAAGCGCGACCGCTATCGCGCGGGCGGCGCCGCCCGCCCCCGCCACGAGAACGCGGCCGCCGGCCGGATCGAAGCCGCCGTCCTCACGCAGAGCCCGCAAGAAGCCAGCAACATCGGTGTTGTGGCCGTACAGCTTGCCTTCGCGGTTGACGATCGTGTTGACGGCCCCCAGGCGGCGGCAGAGGTCATCGACTTCGTCGAGCAGGGGGAGAACGGCCTCCTTATGGGGGATGGTCACGTTGGCACCCAGCCACTCCGGCGCGCGCAACCCCTGGATGGCCTCGGAGAGCCTATCAGCCGACGTGGGCAAGGCCTCGTATCGGATGTCGAGCTTCAGGTGGTCGAGGGCAGCCTGCTGAAACACGGGCGAGAGCGACCGCTTCAGGGGATAGCCGATGACGCTCACGTACTTCGTCAGCGCAGGTACTCCTCGACGTTCTCCAAGTGCTCCGCCAGCGTCTCCGCGAAAACGTGGGACCCGTCCTCGTCCCCCGTCGCGACGAAGAAGAGGAAGTTCGTATCGGCGGGCTCGATGACGGCCATGATGGAGTCGAGACGGGGAGCGGCGATGGGCGTCGGCGGTAGACCGCCAACGCGGTAGGTGTTGTAATCCGAATCGACCTCCAGGTCCTGCCCCGTGAGCTCCGCCTTCCAGTAGCCGAACTCTTCGACGCTCTCGGGGTCTGCGGCCAGGGCGTACTGGACAGTGGGATCGGCCTCCAGGAGGATGCCCCGGCGCAGCCGCGTCAGGAAGACCTGCGCCATAATCGGGCGCTCCTCGGGGACTTGCGCTTCTCTCTCAATGATGGCGGCGAGCGTGAGGACGCCGTGCACAGTCAGCCCTTGATCCAGGGCCTGGCTCCGGAGCTCCGGGGTAAAGTTCTCGTCCAACGCCTCCAGCATCCTCTGGATGACGTCTTCGGCGGTGTCATCGCGGCGGTAGAAGTAGGTTGCGGGGAAGAGATACCCTTCCAGAGGCGTGATTGGCCCCAACCGCCGCAGGAAATCGAAGTCAAAGTTGCCGGCCACAGCCGCCGCCAGGAAGTCCTCTCTCGACATCACGCCCTGATCGTCCAGGGCGTCGGCGATCTCCTCCAGGCGCCAGCCCTCGATCACGGTGACGAACAGCGACGAGACGATGCCGCGCCGCATGCGGTAGACGACAGCCAGGGCCGGCGTGTTCGGATCCAACTCGTACTCCCCGGCCTGCAGCAGCCTGTCGTACCCCAGCAGCTCCACGAGTACGCGAAACTGGATGGCAGATTCGATAACGCCCTCATCCTCAAGCATGTCGCCGATCTCCTGCGCGCCTTCGCCCTCGTCCACGGAGATGATGATGGGCGTGGGCGCCGGCGTGGGCGCAGTGACGAAGGGAGTCGCCGGGATCTCGTCCACCAGGCCGGGCGAGCCGGTGATCGTCCATACCGTGGCGGCGACCATCCCCAGGACCAGGGCGGAGGCGAGGAAAGCAAGTAAGCGCACGTTCTATCCCGAGGCCGACCCGCGCTGGCTATCGAGGTACGCCTGAAGGATGATGGCGGCCGCCATAGCGTCCAGGTCGCCCTTGGGGCGGCGCTTGCGCGCAGACGCCCGCCCGCCTGGTCGAGGAAGGCGGTGCCGCGCCTCCGCGGACGTCAGCCGCTCGTCCCAAGTGTGGACGGGGATGTCGAGCATCTCTGCGAGGGCATCGGCGAGGGCCTGTGCACGCTGAGCCTGCGGGCCCAGTGCGCCGCTGAGGGTGAGGGCGAGGCCGACGACGAGCGCCTGTGCGTCCTGTTCCCGGGCCAGCTGGGTCACAGCCTCGACGGGGTCGGCTCCGGCATCGATGGTCGTGACGGGGACAGCCAGGCGGGTGCGCAGATCGGCGGCGGCGACGCCGATACGCTTCTCGCCGGGGTCTATCGCCAGGATGCGACCGCTGCGGGCAGGTTCGGCAGGCTCACTACAGGGGTGCGTCATCCTACGTACCGGCCAGTAGCTTCCGCACTATGTCCGGCACCTGTTTCAAGGCGTACGCCAGCTTGGCGGGGTCTTTACCGCCGCCGGTGGCCATATCGGGGCGACCGCCGCCACCGCCGCCGGCCACGCGGGCGATCTCGCGGACCAGGGCGTCGGCGCTTAGGCCGCGGGCGATGGCGCCTTCAGACACCACGGCAACGAACGCCGGCTTTTCGTCGATAACTGCGCCGTAGACGGCAGTAGCCGCGCCCTTAAGTTCTCGCTTAGCGCTATCACCGATGTAGCGCAACGCCTGATCACTGGTTGCCTCAACTTCGACTACGCTTACGCTCACGCCGTCAACAGTCTTGGGCTTTGCGGGGCGACGTGCCTTGGCAGTGGCGCCAGAGGCCAGAGAGCGCTCCAGCCGCTCCACCTTCTTGCGCTCAGCGTCCAGCTCCGCCAGGAGAGCTTCAAGCTTGGCGGGGACAGACTCACGCGGCGCGCCCAGACGGCGGGCGATCTCGTTCAGGGTAGCGGCCTGGGCGCGCACGTACTCGTCGGCGCCGCGGCCGGTCAGCGCCTCGATACGGCACATACCGGCGCCGATGGACGACTCGCCTGTGATGATCAGCACACCGATCTCGCCGGTGCGCCGGCAGTGGGTGCCACCGCAGAGCTCGGCGCTGAACCTGGGGGCGACAGAGTTCACCTCCACCACCCTCACCTCCTCGCCGTACTTGTCGCCGAAGAAAGCGAGGACGCCCTCGGACATCGCCTGATCGTAGCTGGTCTGGCGGGCCTCCACCGGCAGGTCCTCACGGATCTTGTCGTTTACCAGCCGCTGCACCGCCGCGATCTGCTCCTCCGTCAGCGGCTCCGTGTGAGTGTAGTCGAAGCGCAGGTGGTCAGGCGCGACGAGGGAGCCCGACTGGCGAACGTGGCTGCCCAGCACCTGGCGCAGGGCGGCGTGCAGCAGGTGGGTGCCGGTATGGTTGCGCATCGTGTCCTCGCGGTGCTGCGGGTCCACGCGGGCGGTGACGGTATCGCCGACGGCGATGCGGCCCTCCACCAGGCGGCCGCGATGGACGATCAGTCGCTCGGCGACGGTCTGCGTGTCCGCGACGGCGACGCGGCCGTTCGGCGCTATGATCTCGCCGCGATCTCCGACCTGGCCACCGCCCTCGGGGTAGAACGGTGTCTCGGCGAGGAGGATTTCGACCTCGCTGTCGGCATTTGCGGTCTGTAGGGGCGCAAGGCCTTTCGCCCCTACGCCACCCAACAACGCCACAACGGTGGCCCGGGTCTCCAGCGTCTCGTAGCCGCCGAACGCGGTCTCGATGTCGCCGAGGGCGGCGTAGGCCTGCTCAGCAACCACAGCGCCAGCACCCTTGACGGCAGCGCGGGCCCGTCCCCGCTGCTTCTCCATCTCGACCTCGAACCCGGCCTCGTCCACCGTGAAGCCGCGCTCGCGGGCGATCTCCACCGTCAGCTCCAGCGGGAAGCCGTAGGTGTCGTGGAGGAGGAAAACTTCAGGTCCAGACAACTGTTCCTGAAGTCTCGCGACGAACTCGTCATCACCAGTCAAGAGTGGTTGAATGAGTACTTTGTCAATAGCCGCCGAAGATGTGGGAAAGCGATCCACCGCAGAGCGAAATTGCTCTTTCCAACTTCCGAGTCCCTGATCTGCCCTAGACCGAGAGATCTCAAGCCACTGCCGCGCACTGAACAGCGTTTCGACGATGAATGAAGACCTAGCCAGCGTTTCTCTGAATGTTTCTTCCTCTTGTGCTACCGCCTGTTGGATAAACTCTCGCTGGCCCTCCAGCTCCGGATAGGCGCCGGACATGCCCTTGATCGTGGTCTTGGCCACATCGGTCAGGAACGGCTCTTCGAGGCCCAGGTAGCGGCGGCCGAAGTAGACCGCGCGCCGCAGGACACGGCGCACGGCGTAGCCGCGCTCCTCGTTGGAGGGGATCACCGGCGTCCGCTCGTCGCCGATGAGGAACGTCACGGCGCGGGCGTGCTCCGCCACGATGCGCAGGGCGCGGTCGGTCGCCTCGTCCTTGCCGTACTTCTTGCCGGAGAGCTTCTCGATGCGCTTGATGATCGGCGCGAACAGGTCCGTATCGTAGACGGAGGGGAGCTTGCTCTTGTCCTTCCACTCCTTACTCTCGAACAGGGAGGCGACGGCCATGCGCTCCAGCCCGGCGCCGGTATCGATGTTCTTTGAGGGCAGGGGGTCGCGCTTGTCGCCGTCGCAGAAGTAGGACATGAACACCAGGTTCCATATCTCCAGGAAGCGGTCGCAGTGATCGTGGTCGGGCTCGCAGTCGGGCCCGCAGCCGAGCTCGGGGCCGAAGTCGTAGTGGAGCTCGGAGCAGGGGCCGCAGGGGCCGATTTCGCCTGAGAACCAGTAGTTGCACTCCTCGCCGTAGCGGCGGACACGCTCCTCCGGCAGGAACTGCCGCCACAGGTCGAACGCCTCGTCGTCGTCCGTGAAGACGGAGGCCCACAGCCGGTCGGGGTCGAGACCGAGCCACTTCTTGTCTGTGACGAACTCCCAGGCCCAGGGGATCGCCTCCGCCTTGAAGTAATCGCCGACGGAGAAGTTGCCCAGCATCTCGAAGAACGTGAGGTGAGAGGTGTCGCCCACGGAATCGATGTCGCTGGTGCGGAAGCACTTCTGGACGCTGGTCAGGCGCGGATGCGGGGGCTTAGCCGGGCTCATGAAGTCGGGCTTGAACTGTACCATGCCGGCGCTGGTGAACAGCAGCGTAGGGTCACCGGGCGGGACGAGGGGGGCGCCGGGCACACGCCTGTGGCCCCGCTCCTCGAAGAAGCGGAGGAAGGACTCGCGGATTTCGTCGGATTTCATAAGCTGGCCTGTCCGCCTCAGGCGGATTCGAGGGAATTATAGCGTAGGCAGGCACCCAGGCACGAGGCGAGAGTGCACAATGCCACGCATAATTAGGGTGTGACGTCGTTGAAGCGCCGTTGAAGCACCGTTCAGCGCTTGACAGCCTATGCGCTTGTGATAGGATGGATTCACGCAATAACCATCGAGAAACGGGCTGATCAACACTTGACTAGCGACGAACCCCCACATACAAGCGCCTCTCCCCTCTTTTCGACTCTTTTCCCCTTTTCGCCAACAGGCGGCGGCGTTTCTGCGTCTCACCGTATGAACGGTGAGTTTATCGCTCCTCTGGTGGACTTAAGCTAAAGATGAACCGCGGACGACCGGCCCGCCTAAGGCGGGGCCCGGTAGGAGACTATAGGCGTGGCCGAGACGACAACCGGGGCCGACAGGTCGGCCGACGTTCGGCCCGATACGCTGGCGGCGCTGCAAGCCCAGGCGCACGAGCGGCTGCTGGCCTGCGCACGGCTGATTGAGGCCGGCGTCCTCATCACCGACCCTGCGACAACGTACGTAGAGGCGGGGGTAGAGATTGGCGCGGGCACCGAGATCAAGCCGAACACCACTATCAGCGGGGGTAGCGTTATCGGCGCCCGCTGCACCCTCGGCCCCAACACCGTCATCACGGACTCGCGCATCGGCGACGAATGCTCGGTGGTGGCGTCCATGCTGGAGGAGGCCGTGCTGGAGTCCGGCGTAGAGGTGGGCCCGTTCAGCCACCTGCGGCCGGGCAGCCACCTGGAGACAGGCGTGCACATCGGCAACTTCGTCGAGGTGAAGGCCTCACGTCTCGGGCGGGGCACGAAGGTAGGACACTTCAGCTACGTGGGCGACGCCGAGGTGGGCGAAGAAGTCAACATCGGCGCCGGCACAGTGACCTGTAACTATGACGGTGAGAAGAAGAACGTGACCGTTATCGGGGACCGCGCCTTCGTCGGCAGCGACACTATGCTGGTGGCGCCGGTGCGATTGGGCGAAGACGCGAAGACCGGCGCGGGCGCTGTGGTCACTGAGGACGTTCCCGACGGCGCCAAGGTGGCGGGAGTGCCTGCGCGCTCCCTGAGCGGGCTGACCAGAAGGCAGGTGCGGAAGCAGGGTGGATAGCGGTAGCTGGGCCGGAGTGTTCCTCCTGGTCCTGGCGGTCATCGTCTTCATGTTTGTGGTCGCCGCTGAGGCGGGTATCATCGCAGGCGTACGAGAGCGCGCGCTCGGCGAGCCGCCGACGTCGCGCATGGAGGCGCTGCGGCGGTTTACTCAGGAGCGGCAGGCAACCCTTTCAGCGCTGGCCCTGGCCCGTAACCTGGCCCTGATAGGGATCACGGCCATTACGGTGGCGCTGGTCCTGGAGGAGACAGGGAATAGCTGGAGCGCCGTGGCCATCGCCGCCTTCGCGACGCTAGCCGCCCTTATGCTGCTACAGGCGCTGCCCCGGCTGCTTGTCTCGCAGAACCCGGAGCGCTGGCAGCGCATTCTCAGGCCGTTCGTGGTAGTCTCACGGCTGCTGTTCGGGTGGCCGGCCCGCCTGCTGGACCTGCCGGTAGCGACGGTCCTCAACTGGTGGCGAAAGCGACACCCTGACGCGGCATCGGAGGCGGAGGAGCTGGTCCGTCTAATGGAGATGGAGGAGGCGGGAACCGGCATCGCCGAGGAAGAGAGGCAGATGATCCGCGGCATCATAGGGATGGAGCAGACCACCGTGCGCGAGGTCATGGTGCCCCGCATCGACATGGTGGCTGTGGATGTGGAGGACGGGTTCAGCGAGGTTGCCCAGATGATGGTGGAGAAGGGATACAGCCGCCTCCCCGCGTATGAGGACACGGTCGATAACGTGATTGGGGTGGTGTACGCCAAAGAGGTGCTTCGCCACCTAGCCAGAGGCACCTGTCCGGTCAGCATCCGTGAGCTGGCGCGGCCAGCCCATTTCGTCCCCGAAACGAAGAAGATAGACGAGCTGCTGGCCGAGATGCGGCAGCAGCGGATGTCCATCGCCATCGTGGTGGACGAATACGGAGGCACCGCCGGCTTGGTCACAACCGAGGACCTGATCGAGGAGATCGTCGGGGAGATCGAGGACGAGTTCGACGCTCGTGAGCAACCGGTGCAACTCGTCACCCCCACGGAAGCGATCGTGGACGCCCGCGTGGGTATCGACGACCTGAACGAGATGTTCGATCTGCGCATAGAGAAAGAGGACTTCGATAGCGTGGGCGGCTTCATCTTCAACAACCTGGGTCGCATGCCGAGCGTCGGGGATGAGGTGAGGGTGGACGGCCTGGTGATGCGGGTGCTGACGGTCATGGGGCGTCGCATCAAGAAAGTCCGGATTACCAAGGTGGAAAGCGCCGTCCAAGAACCTCACCCCCAGAGCGAGAGCCAGACAGGCTAAGGGCGCTTACCTCTTTGGAGCATCGCCAGCACTGTGCTAGAATGTCCTGACGCCCATGACCACGCCGGACGAACTGAAGTACTGGGTAGCCCTGACCCGCATCGCAGGACTGGGCCGCGTTCGCTGCTCCCTCCTGGAGAGTCACTTCCCCAGCATGGAGGAAGCCTGGAACGCCGATGGCGCCGAGCTCAAGGCCGCGGGGTTCGATGGCAAGCTCGCATCACGCATCGTCTCTAAACGGGCGGAGATCGACCCCGATGCCGAGATGGAGCGGCTGGCCAAGAACAACGTCACTGCCCTTACCTGGCACGATCCGGCATACCCGGCGCGGCTGAAGGAGATCTACGATCAGCCGCCGGTACTCTACGTCCGCGGCCAGCTCACGGCCGCCGATGAGTGGTGCCTGGCTGTGGTGGGCACGCGCCGTCCAACGCCGTACGGTCGTCAGGTCGCGGAAGAGCTGAGCTACAGGCTGGCCCAGAACAGTATCTGCGTTGTGAGCGGCCTAGCCCGCGGAGTGGACTCCATCGCCCACCGGGCTGCGCTGGAGGCGGGCGGCCGTGTACTGGCGGTGCTGGCCTGCGGGCTGGACATCGTCTACCCGCCGGAGCACGTCAAACTGGCGCAGGAGATCATCGAGCAAGGGGCGCTGGTAAGCGATTACCCGCTGGGAACACAGCCGCGAGGCGACTTCTTCCCTCGGCGCAACCGCATTATGTCCGGCTTGAGCCTGGGGGTGCTGGTGGTAGAGGGCGACCTCAAGAGCGGAGCGATGATAACCGCTCGCCTGGCGATGGAGCAGAACCGCGAGGTGTTCGCCGTGCCGGGCAGCATCTTCTCCATCCAGAGTAACGGCCCCAACTCCCTAATCCAGGACGGCGCCAAACTCGTTCTAAAGGTGGAGGATGTGCTGGAGGAGCTGAACCTCACGATGGTGCCCCAGCAGATAGAGATGAAAGAAAACATGCCAGCTACGGATACGGAGGCGGCATTGCTGCGTCATATAAGCAGAGAGCCCGCGCATGTCGATGAGGTGTGCCGAGAGAGCGGCCTCCCCATCGCCACAGTTAGCAGCGTCCTGGCGATGCTGGAGATGAAGGGTCTCGTACGTCAGATGGGACCGATGTCCTATGTTCGGGCTCGGGAAGCACAGACTAGCTACGGAGGGTAGTTGAGGGTGACGAAGAGGAAGGCTAAGAGCCTGGTCGTGGTGGAATCGCCAGCGAAGGCGCGAACGATAGCCGCAATACTAGGCCCAGAGTACGAGATCCGGGCTTCCGTGGGTCACGTACGCGACCTGCCCAAGTCCGACCTTGGTGTGGACATAGAACAGGATTTCCAGCCCAAGTACGTCATCCCCCGCCAGAAGGCGTCGGCCGTCAAGGAGATACGGCAGGCGGCGGAGCGGGCCTCCACCATCTACCTGGCCACCGACCCCGACCGTGAGGGCGAGGCGATCGCCTGGCACCTGGTTGCGGCTGCCGAACTGGAGGGCAAGCACCACGTCCGTGTGGTGTTCCACGAGATCACGCCCGAGGCGGTCCGCGAAGCGTTCAGCCACCCCCGTGAAATCGATATGCAGCTCGTGGACGCCCAGCAGGCACGACGCGTGCTGGACAGGCTGGTCGGTTACCGCCTGAGCCCCTTCCTCTGGAAGCAGGTCAGGCGCGGCCTCTCCGCCGGCCGCGTGCAATCGGTGGCGGCGCGGCTGGTCGTGGAGCGGGAACGCGAGATTCAGGATTTCACGCCGCGGGAGTACTGGACCATCGACGCGCATCTCGCCAAGGCGCAGGACGGCAGCGCGGAACAGGGTTTCCGCGCCCGCCTGGTGGGCTATGCCGAGAGCAAGAAGCGCAAGCTGGCGATCGAAAACCAGATAGAGTCGGAGCGGCTGGCCGCCCTGCTCAAGGGCGCAGCGTATAGCGTCCTGGCCGTGCAACAGAAGGTGCAGTCTCGCCGGCCGGCGGCGCCGTTCATCACCAGTACCCTCCAGCAGGAGGCGTCTCGGCGACTGGGATTCTCGGCCAAGCGGACGATGGTGGTTGCCCAGCAGCTCTACGAGGGGCTGCCGCTGGGTTCGCGAGGCGAAGTGGGCCTTATCACCTACATGCGCACGGACTCCACGCAGGTGGCGGAGGTGGCGCTAAGGGAGGCCCGCGAGCACATTGGCGCCAAGTTCGGCAAGGAGTTCGTTCCCTCGTCACCCCGCGAGTACCGCAGGAAGGTCAAAGGAGCGCAGGAAGCGCACGAGGCGATCCGTCCCACATCTGTACTACGGGAGCCCGATGCGGTGCGCAGTTACCTAAACAACGACCAAAACCGACTGTACACGCTCATCTGGCAGCGCTTCCTGGCCAGCCAGATGGCGGATGCCCAGTTCGATCAGACATCGGTCGAGATCAAGGCGACCCCAGAGACCGATGCCCAGGCGCTGCTGCTGCGCGCCACCAACACCCAACTCCGTTTCGCCGGCTACAAACAGCTCTACGAGGAAGGCAAGGACAACGGCGAGGAGGAAGACGAAGGCAAGAATCCCTTGCCTGCCCTGGCCGCGGACGACTCGCTGCGGCTGTTGGACTTGTTCCCCGACCAGCACTTCACCGAGCCGCCACCGCGGTACACGGAGGCGAGTCTGGTCAAGGCGCTGGAGGAGAAGGGAATCGGCCGACCGAGCACGTACGCGCCGACGGTGGCGACGATCCAGGACCGAGGCTACGTCGAGAAGGAGGGGCGCCAGTTGCGGCCCACCGACCTCGGCTCCCTGGTCAACGACCTGTTGGTGGAGCACTTCCCGGACTTCGTGGACGAAGGGTTCACGGTGGAGATGGAGAATGAGCTGGACGAGATCGCCAACGGAGAGCGGCCCTGGCAGCCCGTCGTGGAACAGTTCTACCGTCCCCTGGAGCGCGCCCTGGAAGCGGCCAAGGATGCGGCGCCGCAGCGGGAGATGACCGATGAGAAGTGCGAGAAGTGCGGCAAGCCGATGGTCGTGCGCTGGGGCCGGCGGGGACGGTTTCTGGCCTGCTCCGGCTTTCCGGAGTGCCGCAGCAGCCGCCCCCTAGAGGGGGAAGAAGAGCCACAGCCCGAGCCTACTGACGAGAAGTGTCACGAGTGCGATGCACCGATGGTCATCCGCAGCGGCCGCTTCGGACGGTTCCTCGCCTGCACCCGCTATCCCGAGTGCAAGGGCCGCCGGCCTCTGCTGACGAAGACAGGCGCCTCCTGCCCGCGCGATGGCGGTGACCTAGTGGAGAGGCGTTCACGCAAGGGTCGTACCTTCTACGGCTGCGCCAATTACCCCAAGTGCGACTTCGTAGTATGGAGCAAGCCCCTGACCACGCCCTGCCCCCAGTGCGGCGGCCTGCTCACCGCCGAGCGGCAGCAAGAGGAAGGTAAGCTGAAGGGGCGCTGTTCCGCCTGCGACTGGCGAGGAGAGGTGGAGGAGAAGGAAACAGCCTCAACCCCGGCCTGATGGAAGAGCTCATCGAGCCGTACGTCCGCTACCTGAAGGCGGAGCGAAACCTCTCCTCGTACACCATCCGGAACTACCGTGGCGACCTGTGCCACTTCGGCCGCTACCTGGAAACCGAGGAGGGGTTCGGGCCCCTGGAGGTGGACAGGCAGTCCTTCCGACGCTACCTGGCCCGCCTGCGTGAGGCCGATACGGCCTCGGCCAGCGTCAGCCGCAAGATGAGCACAATTCACACCTTCTATCGCTTCTTGGTTCGAGAAGGCGTCCTTGAGCGCGACCCTCTCATGGGCGTGACCAGCCCCAGACGGGAGCGGCGCCTGCCCCAGATCCTGGGGAAAGACCAGCTTACGGCGCTCATCGAGGCCGCGGACTCGGACGTACCCCAGGGGCTGCGTGACCGCGCAATCCTGGAGCTGATGTATGCCTCGGGGCTCCGGCTCGCAGAGGTGGTAGGTCTGGACGTGGCCGGCGTCGACCTTCGCGAACGGCTGGCGCGGGTGCGCGGCAAAGGGAACAAGGAGCGAATCGTCCTCATTGGGCGGCCGGCGGCGGCGGCGCTTCAGCGCTACCTACGCCAAGGTCGTCCGAAGCTGGCGCGGGCGGGAGAGACGGCGCTGTTCATCAACCGCGATGGCAAGCGGCTGTCGGGCCGCTCCGTGCAGAAGATCGTGCGCAAGCACGCCTTGATGGCGGGGCTCGATCAGCGGGTGTTCCCCCACCTGCTGCGGCACTCCTTCGCCACCCATATGCTGGACGGCGGCGCGGAGCTGAGGGTGGTGCAGGAGCTGCTGGGACACGCCAGCGCCAACACCACGCAGATATACACCCACGTGACGGAGGAGCAGCAGAGGCGCGTGTACACCCAGGCGTTCTATAATCAAGTGCGGCTGAAGGCACGCGAGAAGGAGGATGAGACCTCCCGCCAAGATGAAGATGCGCATACTGCTAATCAACGGCCCTAACCTGAACCTCCTCGGCCAGCGGCAGCCGGAGATATACGGCTCCACCACCCTCCAGCAAATCGAAGAGAGGGTGCGGAAACGAGCGGAGGAGCTGGGGGTGGAGATCAACGCCTTTCAGTCCAACGACGAGGGGGGGATCATCGACTTCCTGCAGAGGGAGTCGCCCTCCGCCGATGGCGCTCTGATCAACCCCGGCGCCCTTACGCACTACAGTCTGGCCCTGCGCGACGCCCTGGAGGCGACAAGGCTGCCGTTTGTGGAGGTGCATATCTCTAACATCCACGCCCGAGAGGAGTTCCGGCACCACTCCGTCCTAGCGGACATAGCTGTTGGCCAGGTGAGCGGACTGGGCTGGCGGGGTTACCTCGCGGCGCTGGACTCGCTGGTCGCCATCTTGAAGGAGCGCAGCGGGTGAGCGAACGACTGCGACGTCTCAGGGAGCGTCTGGCTGAAGCAGGGCTGGACGGCTTCCTGGTGGGAGCACCGGTGGAGGACACCTTCCACGCCCACGCGGCCAACCGGCGCTACCTATCGGACTTCACCGGCTCCATGGGCTGGCTGCTCATCACCGCCGACGCCGCCTTCATCGCCGTGGACTTTCGCTACTTCGAGCAGGCGGAGCGGGAGTCGCCCGGCTTCACACTGTTCCGCACCAGCGGCGGCATGGAGAGCTGGTTCGGAACGCTTGTGGGCGAGGCGGGGCTTACGGGGAAGCGGATCGGATTCGAGCCCGCGGGAACGACCGTCAGCGCCTTTCAGTCGATGAAGAAGGCGCTGGAGAAGATACCTTCGGAGGAGCGGCCGAAGCTGCTGGCCGCCCCGCCTTTGGTGGAGGAGCTACGAACGATCAAACAGCCGGAAGAGATCGCGGCCATCCAGCGAGCGGTCGACCTGGGCGACGAGGCGTTTCAGGCGGTCGCTCAGCGTATCGAGCCGGGATGGACGGAGCAGCAGGTCGCCTGGGAGATCGAGAAGTACGCCCGCGAGCACGGCGCCGATGGGCTTTCGTTCGAGACGATCGTGGCGGCGGGGCCCTGGGGGGCGATGCCCCACGCTCAGCCGCGCGAGCGCCCCATCGAGGCCGGCGAGCCCATCGTCATCGACATGGGCGTGAAGGTCGACGGCTACTGCTCCGACCTCACCCGCACCATCACCGTCGATGGGGAGGACGGGCGCTTCCGCGAGATATACGATATCGTGCTGACAGCACAGCTAACGGCGGAGGAGCTGGTGAAGTCCGGCATGAGCGGCGAGGAGGCGCACATGCTGGCCCACAACGTCATCGCGGAGGCGGGGTACGGTGAGAACTTCGGCCACGGGCTGGGCCACGGCGTCGGCCTGCTGGTGCACGAGTCGCCACGCCTAGCGAGAATGTCCAAGGACGAGCTCAAAGACGGCATGGTAGCCACCATCGAGCCGGGGATATACATCAGCGGCTGGGGCGGAGTGCGCATCGAGGACATGGTCGTGATGGAGAACGGGAAGGCGCGGTTGATGAGCCACGCACCCAAGCTGCAAGCGTAACGGGGGAGAGATGATAGAGACCGGAGACCTGCGAAAGGGCATCACGTTGGAGGTGGACGGCACCCTGTATCAGGTGCTGGACGTGCAGCACATCAAGATAGGCCGGGGCTCGGCGCAGGTGCGCATGAAGCTGCGGGACGTGCGCGCGGGCCACATCATCGAGAAGACCGTCATGGCGGGCGCCCGTTTCACGCGGGCGCGGGTGGAGCGCCAGCCGGCCCAGTACCTGTACAGTGAAGGAGACCTGCACTTCTTCATGAACACGGAGACGTACGACCAGTTCCCCCTCAGCAAGGAGCAGTTGGGAGGCGCGCTGGACTACCTGAAGGAGAGCGCCACCTGCGAGCTGCTGACCTACGGCGATGAGGCGATAGGGGTGGAGCTGACGGCGGCGGTGGAGCTGACGGTGACAGAGACCGACCCCGGGCTGAAGGGCGACACCGCCCAGGGCGGCACTAAGCTCGCCAAGCTGGAGACCGGCATCAGCATCCAGGTGCCGCTGTTCATCGGCGTCGGCGACGTGCTAAAGGTGGACACGCGCTCCGGCGAATACCTGGAGAGGGCGAGCAGCGCTTGATCGAAGCCTACCGCGTCTCCTGGCTGGCCCGCTACCTGAAGGAGCTTATCGAGAGCGACCTGCGCCTCTCCAACATCTGGCTGGAGGGCGAGGTCTCCAACCTCACCCGCTCCAGCGCCGGCCACCTCTACTTCACCCTCAAGGACGAGGAGGCGCAGCTCCGCTGTGTGATGTTCCGTCGCTCCGACCGTGCCGGGGCAGTGGTCGAGAGCGGGGCGCAGGTGCTAGCCCACGGGAACGTCTCCTTCTACGAAACCCGCGGCGACCTCCAGCTCATCGTGGACTTCGTGCAGCCCGCCGGCGTTGGCGTGTGGCAGGCCCAGTACGAACGGCTGAAGGAGCAGCTCGAGGCCGAGGGGCTGTTCGACCCCGCCCGCAAGCGGCCGCTGCCGTCTTTCCCTCGCCGCCTGGGGGTGGTGACCTCGCCCACGGGAGCTGTCTTCCACGATATATGCCACGTCGCCGGGCGGCGCTGGCCCCTGGTCGAGATCGTCCTGGCAGCGACGCCCGTGCAGGGCGCTGAGGCCGCGGCCGGCATCGCCGCATCGCTCCGACGCCTAAATGAGGAGCCCGATATCGATGTCATCATCCTCGCCCGCGGCGGCGGCTCCATCGAGGATCTGTGGCCGTTCAACGAGGAGATCGTCGCGCGGGCCGTGTACGGCAGCCGCGTGCCGGTGATCTGCGGCGTGGGACATGAGGTTGACTTCACCATCGCCGACTACGTGGCGGACGTGCGGGCGCCCACGCCCTCGGCCGCGGCGGAGACGGCGCTGCCCGACCGTGTGGACGTCTGGCGCCGGACCGAAGGGCTGGCGCTGGCCCTCCACACCTGGACGGCCGGCCGAGTGAACCAGGGGCGCACCGCCACCGCGCACGCCGTGCAGCGCCTGCGCCAGGCCCAGCCCGATCCATCACCGAGACGACAGCGGCTGGCGGCGCTCGTGCTGGCGACGGAGGTCGCTATGGAGCGCGCTACCGCCCGCCGCAGCGAGAGGCTGAACAGCTTCGCCGCCCAGCTGCGGTCGCTGGACCCGCAGCGCACGCTGGCCCGAGGCTACGCCGTAGTCCAGATGCGGGAGGACAAGCAGGCCGTCACCAGCGTCAAGCAGGTTCGCGGTCGCGATCGGCTGACGGTGCACGTGCGGGACGGCCGCTTCCCGGCGGAGGTATCGAGGCAGTATGGCTTCTAAGAAGACATCCGGAACTGAGGGCTTCGAACCCCTGTATAAACGGCTGGAGGAGACCGTTACCCGGCTGGAGGAGGGCGGCCTCACCCTGGAACAGTCAGTGAAGCTGTACGAGGAAGGGATGAAGCTGGCCCGCCGCTGCCAGGAGTTGCTCCAGAAGGCGGAGCTGAAGGTAACGAAGCTGCAAGAGGAGTTCGCCACCCTGCGAGAGGAGACGGAGCCGTACGTGGCCGAGAAAGAGGAGGAGCTACCGCTCGAATGAGCGCCGCGCCCGGCCGGGAAGAGCGGCCCCTCCACTTAGACCTGCACAGCCACACATACTACTCGCCGGACGGCATAACCTCCCCCCAGCGGTTCGTGGCGGCCTGCCAGCGCAAGGGGATCACCTGCGTGGCCGTCACCGACCACAACACGATCCGTGGGGCGCTGGCGGTGAAGGAGATCGCGCCCTTCCAGGTCATCGTCGGCGCGGAGATACGCTCCCGTGAGGGCGAGATCATTGGCCTCTTCTTGAGCGAGGAGGTGCCGCCGGACCTGAGCGCGCAGGAGACGATCGAGCGCATCCGCGCCCAGGGTGGAGTAGTGTCGCTGCCACACCCGCTGGACCGGTTCCGCGGCGGCGTCGGCGCCGAGGGGCTGGCCCGCCTGGCCCCGCTGGTGGACATCGTCGAGGTGATGAACGCCCGCATCACCGTGGGGCGGGACAACGAAGAAGCGGCCCGCCTCGCCGAGAAGCACGGGCTGGTAGGCGTAGCGGTT
>JADFRV010000119.1 GCA_022561095.1 Chloroflexota bacterium
CACGGTTTGCAACATGGAGAATATGGACCCGATGGGCGTCCATACCGGCGACTCCATCGTGGTTGCGCCGAGCCAGACCCTCTCCGACAAGGACTACCAATTGCTGCGGTCGGCCAGCATCAATATCATCCGCGGCCTCGGCGTTGAGGGCGGCTGCAACGTGCAGTTCGCCTACAGGCCGGGCAATGAGGTTGCCGGAAGTCTTCCTCCGGTGGACGACGAGGACCCGTGCTACTACGTCATCGAGGTGAATCCCAGGGTAAGCCGCAGCTCCGCACTTGCCAGCAAGGCGACCGGATATCCGATCGCGCGGGTTGCGGCCAAGATCGCGATGGGTAAGACCCTGGACCAGATTCCCAACGCCGTGACGAACAAGACCACGGCTGCCTTCGAGCCGGCACTCGACTACTGCGTCGTCAAGATTCCGCGCTGGCCCTTTGACAAGTTTCCGACCGGTGATAGGCGGCTCGGAACGCAGATGAAGGCCACCGGCGAGGTGATGGCGATCGACCGCAGCTTCGAGGCCGCCCTCGGCAAGGCGCTTCGCGCTCTGGAGTTCGGCGGACGCTCCTTATTGTGGCAGGACCCCACCTGGGGCGATGTCGACCCCGCCTCCCGCATCGCCGAGCCCACCGACGAGCGATTGTGGGCGCTGCTGGCGGCCCTGCGCCGCGGTCACACACCGAAGAAGCTCTCCAACCTCTCCGGCATCGATCCCTGGTTCATCCACAAGCTAGACCGTATCGTCCAGATGGAGCAGCGCCTCCTCTCCGAG
Source organism: Chloroflexota bacterium (assembly GCA_022561095.1). GTDB lineage: Bacteria > Chloroflexota > Dehalococcoidia > SM23-28-2 > RBG-16-64-32 > JADFNQ01. The sequence continues at coordinate 776 of JADFRV010000119.1, forward strand.
CCGCTGGCCCCGCAGCTCCTGAGAGAGGCGAAACGGCTCGGACTCTCCGACGCCGTCATCGGCACGTTGGCCGACCGGCTGCCGGAGCAGGTGCGCGCCCTCCGCCGTGAGTGGGGCGTGCAGCCCGTGTACAAGATGGTCGACACCTGCGCCGCCGAGTTCGAGGCGGAGACGCCCTACTTCTACAGCACCTACGACGAGGAGAATGAGGCGCCGCCGCTGGAGGGCGACAGCGCGCTCGTCATCGGCAGCGGGCCCATCCGCATCGGCCAGGGGATAGAGTTCGACTACTGCTCCGTGCACGCCGCCTGGGCCCTCCAGGAGGCCGGCCTGAAGGCGATCATGGTCAACTCCAACCCCGAGACCGTCTCCACCGACTTCGATACCAGCGATCGTCTCTACTTCGAGCCGCTCGATGAGGAGGCGGTGCGTGACCTGCTGGAGAACGAGTCGCTCAACGGTCAAGGGCCGCCCTCCATCGTCCAGTTCGGCGGTCAGACGGCGATAAACCTGGCCGCGCCCCTCCACCGTGCCAACCAGCCCATCCTCGGCTCCAGCGCTGAGGTGATCGACGTCGCCGAGGACCGCGCCCGCTTCGAGGACCTGATGCAGCGGCTGGGCATACCCCAGCCGCCGGGCGCTGCCGTCAGCAACGTAGAGGACGCCCTCAGCACCGCCCAGCTTATCGGCTACCCGGTGCTGGTGCGGCCCAGCTACGTCCTCGGGGGCCGTGCTATGGAGATCGTCCAGAACGCCACTGAGCTCATACGTTATGTCACCGAGGCTGTCGCTATCGGCGAAGGGAAGCCCATCCTTATCGATAAGTACCTCGAAGGCAAGGAGGCGGAGGTGGACGCCGTCTGCGACGGCGAGTCCACCCTCATTCCCGGCGTCATGGAGCACATTGAGCGCGCCGGTGTCCACTCCGGCGATTCCATGGCGGTCTACCCTGCCCTTGGCCTCACCATGGACGAGGTGAACACCATCGTGGACTACACCCAGCGCATCGGTGCCGCCCTCAAGGTGCGCGGCCTGATGAACCTCCAGTACGTGATCATGCGCTCAGACAAGGACGAACGCGGTGGTCAGCTCCCCTCAGGCGGAGATGGCGGGAGCTCGACCGTGTACATCCTGGAGCTGAACCCCCGCGCCAGCCGCACGATACCGTTCATCTCTAAGGTGACCGGTGTCCCCATGGTCCGCCTCGCCATCCAGGTTATGCTGGGCAAGACGCTGGCGGAGCTGGGCTACCAGCCAGGGCTTTGGCCCAAGCGTAAGCTCGTGGCGGTCAAGGCGCCGGTCTTCTCCATGTCCAAGCTGATCGGCGTGGATACCTACCTCGGCCCGGAGATGAAGTCTACCGGCGAGGTGATGGGCGTGGACTACACCTTCGAGGCCGCCCTGGCCAAGGCGCTCCACGCCTCCGATCTGGCGATGCCCAACCGCGGCTCCATCCTCCTCAGCCTCGCCGACCGCACCAAGCCGGAGGCCCTGCCCGTCGCACGCAGCCTGGCCGAGTGCGGCTATCGCATTTATGCGACGGAGGGCACGGCGGCCATGCTCAGGGCCATCAACTTGACCGTCGAGCAGGTGCCAAAGCGGTTGGATGAAGGCCACCCGAACGTCGTCGACATCATCCGCGAGGGGCTGGTGGACGTGGTAATCAACACGCCGCAGGGCGGTCAGGCAGCCACCCTGCGTGACGGCTTTCAGATCCGCCGCGCCGCCGCCGAGCGCCGCATCCCTTCGTTCACCTCTATCGATACCGCTGCCGCCGCCGTCTCCGCCCTCGCCGGCGGCGACCGCCACTTCACTGTCCAGCCCCTGCGAGACTACCTTTCGCCGTGAAGCTGGAGACCGCCCGCATCCTCTCCCACGAGCAGGTGTACGAGGACACGTTCCTCATGTGGCTCTCCTGCCCGCCCATAGCCCGCGGCGCCTCGCCGGGGCGCTTCCTCATGATCCACTGCGCTGACGGTTATGACCCGCTGCTGCCGAGGCCCATGAGCTTCCACCGCTTCCGCGATAATGACGACGAACGTCAGTTTGCCATCCTCTACGACGTCCGCGGGCGGGGGACGGCCTGGCTCTCCCAGCGCCAGGCCGGCGACCAGCTGACGCTGTTCGGGCCTCTGGGTAGAGGCTACGCCGTCAAACGCGATGCGCAGAACCTGCTCCTGGTCGCCGGCGGGCTCGGCGTCGCGGCGCTCATCGTCCTCGCTGACGAGGCGATCAAGCGGGGCAAAGCCGTAACGCTGCTCCAGGGCGCTCGCACCGTGTCCAAGCTCTACCCCACCGAGCTTCTCCCGAAGGAGGTCGAGGTGTTCTCCGCCACCGACGACGGCTCGGCCGGCCACCACGGCCTCGTAACCGACCTCCTTTCGGATCACCTCCCCTGGGCCGACCAGGTCTTCGCCTGCGGGCCCAACGCGATGTTTCGCTCAATGTCTGGCGTGCTGAGGGAGGCCCGCACTCGCAAGCCGGTCCAGGCGCTGCTGGAAGAGCGCATGGGCTGCGGCACCGGCGTCTGCTACGGCTGTGCGGTCTTCGCTCGGCGCGGAGTGAAGCTGGTCTGCAAGGACGGACCCCGCTTCGAGCTTCGAGACGTATTCCCTTATTGAGCCGTCACTGTAACATTCGCCGCCCTGCGAGGTTATACATGTGGCGATGGCTATGGGAATACCGTGAAAGACTCGTAGCGCGCCGAACGAGCCTGAAAACAACTGAGGCCACGGCTCCTGAGCGAGACCGAGGTCGCCCTCAAATGAGCTCCGGCTGAGAGGTCGGAGCGCTGGACAAGCCGGGCGCTAGGCCCCACGGCCTCACAGAGCATTCGGGGCGCGGTTAATTTCCGTGCCCCGAACGCTTCTCTATCTAGGGGGCGCTTCGTAGGTGGGTGCCTGCCTATTGACATGCCAACGCGAACACCGTATCTGTTATGGGCGTGTGATGTCTGATCGGTGATTTCGGAAGGAGGCTCTCATGGCAGGCGCCAAGGTGACCGTGGGCAACGTAGAGATCGTGTCGCTACTGGACACGCCGATGGAGTTCCCCTGGGCGGCGTTCTTCCCCAACAACAGCCAGCGGGACTTCGATCCCTATAGGGACCGCTATCCCGGCTCCTACGCCGGCGACGGTAAGTTCCGCACCTATGCTCACTGCTACGCGTTGCGTTCCCAGGGTAAGACCGTCCTCGTGGACACCGGCATAGGCCCAGGCATGGGCGGCCGCCTGTTAGAGGAGATGAACTCGAAGGGCATCCCGCTGGATAGCGTGGACATAGTGATCTTAACGCACCTTCACCCGGACCATGTGGGCTGGAACCGGACCGCTGACAACGCACCCACCTTCTCCAACGCTCGCTACTGGATCCCTCAGGGCGACTGGGATTACTTCACCAAGCCGGAAGTGTCCTCTCAGAACCCCCACATCGGCGCGGCCGTCCTGCCCCTCAAGGAGGATGGGCTCATCGACCTCTTCTCCGGCGAGAAGGAGATCACACCGGAGCTAACCACCTACCCCACGCCGGGGCATACCCCCGGCCACACCAGTATCATAGTCTCTTCGGCGGGTGAGAGAGCGATCATCACCGGCGACCTCGCCCACCACCCAGCCCAGGTCGACCACACGGAGTGGTGTTGCGGCTTCGACGGCGACCCCGCAACGGCGGTCGAGACCCGCAGCAAGGTGTTCGACCAGTTAGAGGCGGACGGGCTGCTGGCGGCCATCTGCCACTTCCCGGACCCGGGGTTCGGCAAGCTGGTGCGGCTGGAGGGGAAGCGCGTCTGGCGGGCGCTGTAGAGCGCGGCGTTCAGCTGGCCGCGGCCGTCTGGGCGAAGAAGTGCTGCACGCTCGTCTTAGCGGCGATCTTCTGGGCGATCTCCAGGATCGCCTGCGCCACCGGCGAGTCCGGAGCGCTCACCATGATCGGCACGCCGCTGTCGCTGCTCTCACGGACCGTCACATCCAGAGGTATCTCGCCCAGGAAGTCTAGCCCCAGCTCATCGGCGGTTACCTGGGCACCGCCGTGACCGAAGATGTCCGTGCGCTCGCCGCAGTGCGGACAGGCGAAGTAGCTCATGTTCTCGATGACACCGAAGACGGGCACCTGCAGCTTCTCGAACATCATCACCGCCTTCATCGCGTCCTCCAGGGAGACCGAGTTCGGCGTGGTGACGATGACCGTACCTGCGATCGGCGCCTCCTGGGCCATGCTCATCGAAGCGTCGCTGGTGCCCGGCGGCAGGTCGATCACCAGGTAGTCCAGCGTGTCGTCCTCGATGTCTACTGACTCCTGGACGCTGTCCTGCAGCCGGATGCGCTTTGCCTGAACCGTTTGGTCGGGCGCTTGGGTGCCGCGCACCTCGATGTGGTCATTCACTTTGAGTTGGCTTACCGAAAGGGGTTCCTCGTTTTGAGCGTGGATCTCTACCTGCTCGCCAATCATCACGGTCCAGTTCTGCCCGCTTACCATCACGAGAACCTGCTGATCCTGGACCGAGGTAATGACGCCCGCCAGCCGTACCCGCACTTCTCCCCAGGGCATGTCGTGGAGGAGCTGCCGGACGCCGGTGCCGATCATCGGCCCGCGCCAGACCACCGCCAGCCCTTTCTTGAGGACGAATCCGATGGACGCCAGCTTCACGCCGTAGCGCTCCACGATCGATAGACCCGTATCGGCCTGCAGGCCGGAGTCCACTCCCAGCATGGTAGGCAGATTGGGGCCGGTGAGGTCCGCGTCCATGAGGCCGACTTTGGCTCCGAACTTAGTCAGTGCCAGCGCCAGGTTCACGGCCACCGTGGACTTGCCCACGCCGCCCTTGTTGGACGCCACGGCGATGATGTTGCGTACACCTTCGACCGGCTTCTGGCCCCGCATCGTCGTTGCCCGCACGTCGGCGTCCATATTCACCTCGGCGTGTTCGACGTCGTGCAACGCTTCCAGCAGCTCCGTAGCCTGTTGCTTCATCTGTTCGCGCACCGGACAGGCCGGCGTGGTGAGGACGATCCTAACCGCCACGTTGCCGCCGCATATGTTGATGTCCTCATCTTTGATGAAGCCCAGGCTTACGATGTCGCGATGGAGGTCCGGGTCCTCGATCTGACTGAGAGCGGCGAGTACCTCCTCCTTGCTGACCTCTCCCGTGGACTTGTCATCGGCCATCTAGCCAGCCTTCCTTTCCCCGCAGTTCGTGTTCTCGCTGAAGTTTACACCTTCGTCATTGACGGCGAACAGCATTTTGTGCGGCTCACATGTAACCTTTTTGGGCTTGAATCCGTTAGTAAGTATACAATGGTCGAATCGTCAAAGTAAGGGGTTTAGCAAGTATATACAGAAGAAACCTTGACAACTCCAGAAAGTAGGCTTATAATCCAAACTCCTCAATGTAACGTATAAACGGTAAGGATCATCTTAGAGAGGAGTAAAGCATCACCCCGGAGGTGGTTGGCGATGGCTAGTAAGACAGCAGTTAAGGAACGCGGGCCGGAGGTGGAGGCCCCCGCTCAGACGGACGAGTGCAGGCACCATTGGATCATCGAGAGGCCGCAGGGTGCCCTTAGCGGCGGTCGCTGCAAGATCTGTGGTGAGGAACGAGAGTTTCGCAACTCCGCTAACGACTACATCTGGGACGACGATTCCTCATCGTCAGGCTCCCGCTACGGTGGCCTGCGCGGGGTACGCCCTAGCCCCAAGGCAGCTATTCAGGATGACGATGGGATGGCCGCGTCCGGCTCAAGGTCCGGGGAGGCCATGCTCGTCTAGAGAACCAAGGTCAACGCACATGAGGAGGCCGCTCTTGCGGCCTCCTCTGTATTTAGCGGTCGCGCAGAGCCTATAATCGAACAGGCGTGAACCTGAACGTAGAGCTTGCACCCGGCCACAAGAGCGGCCTGCCCCTGGCCAACCCCGTGATGACGGCGTCCGGCACCTTCGGCAACGGGTTGGATTACGTCAAGGTATTCGATATCCAGCGCCTGGGCGCTATCGTCAGCAAGGCCGTCACCCTCCGCCCCCGTCGCGGCAACGTCCAGCCTCGCATCGCCGAGACAGCGGGCGGCATGATCAACTCCATCGGTCTCCAGAACATCGGCTTGGAGGCGATCCTGCGCGACATCGCTCCCGTGTGGGCCACCTGGCGTGTGCCCGTCGTCGTCAACGTCGCCGGCGAGAGCGTGGGCGACTACGCTGAGCTCGCCCGTCGACTGGACGGCGTCCCCGGCGTCAGCGGCTTGG
>JADFRV010000120.1 GCA_022561095.1 Chloroflexota bacterium
ATCACAGCCATGGTGTCACAGGTTAAACCGCCTGTACCCCCGTTCACTGAAGAGACCGCGCGCACGAAGGTCAAGGCAGCCGAGGATGCCTGGAACACTCGTGACCCGGAGGTGGTGGCCAAGGCCTACACGGAGGACTCCCAGTGGCGAAATCGCGACGAGTTCTTCACCGGCAGGGAGGCGATAAAGGAGTTCCTGAGGCGGAAATGGGCTAAAGAGCTCGACTACAAGCTCATGAAGGAGCTGTGGGCTTACACAGGGAACCACATCTCCGTGCGGTTTGAGTACGAGTTTCACGATGCCTCAGGGCAGTGGTATCGCACCCACGGAAACGAACACTGGGAGTTCGACGATAACGGGCTGATGCGAAGGCGCGACATGAGCGCCAACGATATCCCGATTGACGAATCCGACCGTAGATTGTGACGACTCGCCCTAGTTTGTATCGGGGATCTGCTTCCCAAACTACGCTGACTTAGTGTGGGGTGACCGGCTAACCGGCGCCGACCAGTAGGTACTTTCACCATTCGACCCCTGCGATGCAGAAGTTACGCCTCAGTGCGCCAATGTCGGCGCCGCGCTACGGTTGGCTTCCCCGGTTGTCTCCGGCGTGGCAAGGAACAGCAGGGAGGGGAGGACCACCAGGGACGCGGAGACGGCGAGGAAAATCATGATCGCTGTAAGGATCCCGTACGAGGCGAACAGGGGCATTGGCGCGAAGCCCATGATCGCGAAGCCCACGATGCTTGAGGCAGCCGAGGCCAGGAGCGCGACCCCGGTCCCGTTGGTTGCCTGCCGCAACGCCTGCACGCGGTCCGGCGCTCTCCGCAGCTCTTCGCGGAAACGCTCGGTCATATGGATGGAGTAGTCAATGCCCACGCCTATGGAGACGGCGCCAATGGTAGCGGTGACGAAGTTCAGGCTGAAGCCGGCGAGGTACATGACGGCGTAAAGCCACGCCGCCACTAGACCGATCGGTATGATGGTCACCACGGCGTAGCGAATAGAACGCATCGTGACCAGAAGGAGCACCAGAACGCCCGCCGCGGCGATCGGTAGCGACGTCTGAAGCGTGCGAGTCGTGGCGCCGAGAAGGGCCTCACGTGTGAACGGGGAGCCGGTGAGTCCCGTGAAAGTGATGGCAGGGTTCTGCTCAAGAGATTCCAGATCCAGCTCAAGCCCTTCCCGTGCAGCTGCCACCACCTCCTGCTCACGGGTTCCCGGGATACTCACGGACACGATCGTCGCATCCTCCTCGAGGCCCGACGGATCGTGAAAGAGCGTTTGGCGAACCTGACCGGGGTCGTAGACCAGCGTTGATTCGTCCAGCGGTACCCCGCGCTCGGCCATGTACTCATAGGCCGCCGCGATCTGCTCCCGGCTGTCGGGTAAGCCGTCGCCGTCGACATCGTTAATCTCTACTCCTGTCACCTCCGCCACCTGGCTTCGCGCAAAGCCACTGGCAGTGAGCCTGCCCAGCAGATCAAGTAGCGTCTCGTTGGAGTTGATGCTGCCGTCGGCGCTCTTGGCGACGGCGGGGTTGCTTGACAGTCCGTCGAGGAACTCCCCTAGGCCGGTTACGGCCTGGGGATCGGTCAGGTCACCCCTGACGAACAGTATCCCCCGCTCGCCCGTGCGCTCGGCCCCGTGTTCGTCAAGCTTGTCCAATCCGACCACGAAGTCTGAGCCGCTGTCGAAGAAGTCCTTCACGTCGAAGGTGGCATCCAATTGCGTGGCGAAAATGACGGCGGCGCCAGTAATGGCGGCTGTGATCGGCAGAACAACGAGCCGGTACCTGGCCAGGCCCGTGACAACAGGCACGAGCGAGGAGCGCTGTACAGTACCCGATGGCCCCGAAGCGGTAGCCGCGGCGGGAGCCTCAGCGGGCTCGCGGTTGTTCCTTCGCCAAAGAAAGAAGGCGGGAATACCTACCGTCACGGCGATGGACACCAGTATGAAGACCGCTCCCACCGCCGCGTTGACTGCAATCAGCAGGAGGACCCCAGCGGCGAACATCACCGCTGCGTTGACGCTGCCGAGGAGTGTTAAGATCGTCCGGCCTCTTGAGGGCACCGAAGTCGAAGCGGCCCTCATCGTATCCAGCCTCATCATCGCGATGGGGACAACGATGCCCAGCACGATGAACGAGGAGACGGAAGCGATGGCTGCAGAGACGGCGAATCCGATGACCGCGTCGATCCCGGATGAGGCGTTGGAGAGGAACGCTATTCCGTCACTAAGCATCGCCAGAGCCAGCGCCCCCAGCACCCCCGCGAAGCCGACCCGAAGCGCCCGCCGGGGGGCGTGTCCCAGGCTCTTCTCCTCCTTGTAGCGCCGCAGGGCGTGGACCGCGAAGTCCACTCCCAGGGAGATCATGGCGATAGGTACGATAAACTCAATGATCAGCCCTCCCTTGATCCCAACGAGGTTAGAGATGCCCTTGAGCCAGATCATGAGGACGCCTAGGCCGGCGCCCGTTAGGGCCACAGCCCAGTAAGAGCGGAGGCTGATCCCCACCACGACCAGCGCGGCGATAACGGTGAGCATGATGAACACGCCAGCCTCTCGGCCCTCGTCCGCGGCCTCAAGGTTGGCGTCTAGGGCGACGCCCCACAGCCGATACGTGTCCTCGTCGCCACGGAGACTTTCCTGGACGTTGCGGTTGAACTCCTCCTTGTCTAGGAGGGTTTCGTCCGCGCCGGGAGTGGCTTCGAAGGTACCGCCGCCCAGCTTCTCATTGTCTGCGAGGACTACGAAGAACAGGGCTGAGGCAGACCAATAGGTTACCTCTCGGCCATCAACAACACGAGTCTCGCTGCTCTCGTCCACGGAGAGGGCGTCACGGAGGCCGCTGGTCTCGGGGTTCGCCAGGACTTCGTGGACCGCCAGCTTGACCTCCTCGTCCGAGGCGGCCTCCAGCGAAGTGTCGAGGCGCGGGTCGTTGACCAGCACCTCCTGGACGGCATCGGCGAGGGTGTATGTCCCCACAAAGGGCCGGTTGGCGTCCGTGTCGAAGCCCTGAAAGAGGTAGGGCTGGGCCGGCAGGTCGTCCGGGCGGAGCTCTCCTCTCCCGTCGGCCTGCCTCAGAGCATCCTCGTTACGGTAGAGCTCCAAGAGCGGGGCCTGGGTCAGAATATCTCCGTCGCGCGATTCGACGACAAAGGGAGGAGAATGGATGCTTGGAGCGAATCGATTGTTAACGTCGTCCCGGAGATCGAAGATCTCGCCGCCCGGCTCGCCGGCGTACTCATCGTCCGTGGCAAGGGCCACTAGAGGTATCAGCAGAAGCAGGGTGATGGAGATAAACGCAACGATGATCCAGCCCGAGCGCCTCTCCAAGGATTCGCCGGTCCTGGCTGTACGGTCTCCGTCTACCATCGGGTGGATTTCCCCTATCCTGCTCACGCCACGTCACGCCAGTCTACAGATGTGTATTAAGTAGGGCTCGCTTGAGGAATCGAAGTTGGCACCGGATGTGAGGTAATTCTACATCGCGTTTGGGCCCTGGAGAACTCTTGAGACCACTCCGGGAGCGTCTACCCCTCATGTGATCACGGGGCACCGGCCAGCAGCCGTGGCACCAACACTACGAAGTCTTAGTGTGACCAGTCCCCAGAACGGCGTTGGCTTCGCCCGCCGGCCGACGCTCTAGTTGTTAGTCGGAAACGATTTTGATTGCCCGCTCCGGACAGTTGGCTACCGCCAGCCGAGCCTTCTCCTCCAGCTCCTTCGGAACGGCGCCATCTTCCTTCTCGTGAGAGTAGCCGTACTCATCGAGATCGAATAGCTCCCGCGCGACGGCGTAGCAGCGATTGTGCCCCTGGCACTTGTCGTTGTCGACTTTGACGCGCACTATCCGAAGACCACCGGCATCGAGCGCGGGCCGCGGACCTGTCCGCCCGCCCACGTAACGTTTTCGGGATCCTCCAGCCTGAAGTCCGGTATACGAGCGAGCCACTCCTGCAGGGCCACGCGCATCTCCATGCGCGCCAGGTTGGAGCCAGCGCAGCGATGAATGCCGGCGCCGAAGGCGATGTGTGGGTTCTCAGCCCGGTCGATGATCACCTTATCCGGGTCACTGAACCTCTCGGGGTCACGGTTGGCGGCGGGGAACGACATCAACACCTTATCGCCCGCCGACATCTTGCAACCGTTGTACTCGTAGTCCTCGGTCAGGTTCCGCGCCATCGTGACCGGCGCGTACGCCCTCAGCAGCTCCTCCACGCCTGTGTTCATGAGCTCCGGCTCAGCCACGAGCCGCGCTCTGTCCTCGGGATGCTGGGCGAGGTGCCAGAGCGCAGACCCGATGGAGCTCCAGGTCGTGTCGATTCCGGCGACGAGAATCAGGAAGCAGGTCCCGAGCACGTGCTGGTCCGGCACGGGCTCACCTTCGACCTCAGCCCGCACGAGATAGCTGATGAGGTCGTCGCCCGGGTCCTTTTTCTTCTCGGTGATCTGCTGCCAGAGGAACGCGAGGATCTTGTTCCTTGCTTCAGCTCCCATCTCGAAGTTCTGGAGGCCAAACTCCAAGAACTCCCGGACCCACTGCGTGAACGTGCCGGACATCTCAGACGGGATTCCGAGCATCTTTGCGATAACGTACGGGGGTATCTGCTGCGCGTAGTCGGCGGCCGCGTCGGCGCGCCCGTTATCGATGAAGCCATCGATAAGCGATCGACAGTGGTCCCGTGTCAACGGGATCCACTTCTCGATCGACCTTACGGAAAACGGCGGCAGGAGGAGGCGGCGAGTCCAAGTGTGCTCCGGCGGGTCGGACGAGATCGGCGGGGCAGCGACGTCAAAGAAGGGTTGTTGTTCGCCGTTACTCTGTTCAGCGCCCTCCGGTGGTTCGATTGGCACCACCAGTGGCTCCTGCGAAGAGAAGTGCTCGATGTCCTGAGCGATCGCGAGAACGTCCTCGTATTTCGTCGGCATCCAGGAAGAGCCCCAGCGTTCCGTATGCGCGATCGGGCATTTCCCTCGCAGGTCGTCCCAGACCGGAAACGGGTCCTTTATGTACTCCGGATCGAAGATATCGTAGTCGGTGGCCCAGTCTTTGATCGGTTCAGTCGTCACAGCGCAGCATCCTTCCTTTAGCAAACGCTAAGGTAGCGTCTGCACGCCGAAGTGTCAAGGCGCCACGGACTGGGAATCCGCCAAACGCTCTTACTACGTAAGGATAACGCAGGCCCCGCAGTGACTGGAACGTGGGGCGGGTCCGCGGTCCGCTCATCCGTGCCGGGTCCCTACTGCGATTCAGGTGGCGCATCGTCGATGCCGCGCCTATGCCATGTTCGCTCGATAAAGGTTATGATTGATTCTGGAGGTACGGACATGCTCTTCAGCAAGCGCCGGAACGAGATCGTCACATCCGAGGACGCGCTGCCCGGCCGGGACCGCCCCGCCTTCGCCGTCCCCACACGGCACGCCGTCCTCGGCACACCTCTTCAACCGCCGTTTCCTGAAGGCGTCCAGACAGCGGTCTTCGCCCTCGGATGCTTCTGGGGCGCCGAGCGCATCTTCTGGCAGACACCCGGGGTCTACACGACGGCGGTCGGGTACGCAGGCGGGCACACCCCCAACCCGACGTACGAGGAGGCCTGCTCGGGCCGGACCGGCCACGCTGAGGCCGTCCTCGTGGCGTTCGACCGCGACCAGATCTCCTACGCCTCGCTGCTGAAGATCTTCTTCGAGGCCCACGATCCGACACAGGGCATGAGACAGGGTAACGACGTCGGCACACAGTACCGCTCCGCCATCTACTACGCCGATGAAGAACAGCGGCAAGCCGCCGAGTCGGCCCGCGACATGTACAACGAGGCGCTCGAGCGAGCCGGCTTCAGCCCTATCACCACGGAGATAGCGCCCGCCGGCCCGTTCTACTACGCCGAGGAGTACCATCAGCAGTACCTTCACAAGGTGCCGGATGGGTACTGCGGCCTAGCCGGCACGGGCGTTTCGTGTTCGATTCCGACATCTTCAGAGGCGGACGACGGGCTCCTGGAGGTAGCCCAGACCGAGGAGGAGTGGCGCCGTCGGCTAACGCCAGAGCAGTACGCCGTCCTCCGCCAGGCGGGGACTGAGCGCCCCTTCACGGGAGAGTATGTCAACACGGACGATGACGGTATCTACCGCTGCGCGGCCTGCAGCAACCCGCTGTTCGATAGCCTGAAGAAGTACGAGTCCGACTGCGGCTGGCCGAGCTTCACCGACGCCGTGTTGCCGGAGGCGGTCGATCTTCTCGAGGACCGTTCGCAGGGGACGGTCCGCACGGAGGTGAGGTGCGCCCGCTGCGATTCCCACCTCGGTCACGTCTTCGACGACGGGCCACGCGATAGCGGCGGCCAGCGTTGGTGCATCAACAGCCTGTCGCTAGATTTCGACCAGCGCTGATTCGTTCGGTCATCTGCACTAACGGCAGCGAGCGGTGGTCGAGGGCGCCGTGATTACGCGAAAGAAGTGCGCACAGCATACACGTTCATCTAGAATGTACACAACTGTACGAGCACTGCTTGGGAGATGGTGATGTCAATTTACCCGACTCCGGAACAGGTTCAGAAGCTGGTCGCCGGTCCGCAAGACCGGCCCGTTGTCATGATCAATCTGCTTCGCTTCAAGTCGCAGGCCGATGGGCCTGAAGAAGGCATGTCTGGTGAGGAGGCTTACCGGCGTTACGCCATCAAGATGCGGGAGTTCGTCGAGTCCAAGGGTGGGCGCTTCATCTGGATCGGCCGGATCGACTCTCAGGTGATCGGCGAGGGCGGCGAAGGATTCCACGCTGCGGGCCTGGTCGAATATCCGTCACGAAAGGCTTTTCTCGAGATCGCCAGCGATCCTTACGTTCAGGAGGAGATCGGGGCCTCCCGCTCGGCCGGCCTCGAGAGCCAGTGGCTGCTGGCCGCTACGGAGATGCCGTCGTGACGGCGGAGTTTCATGACGGCCTGGACTTCATCGTGAAGCGA
>JADFRV010000121.1 GCA_022561095.1 Chloroflexota bacterium
CCCGCTCCCAGATACGGATCCCCCCACTTTCGACATCTCCCGCGAAAAAACAACCACACAGCCTACCTGAGACCCCCAAAACGACCATACCCCGGCGCTCAACTGCCGCCATCGTATTGATAATATGTTAAGATGGATATCTCCATTAGAGCGGCAGTCCGAGGCGCAGGAGGAAGGAGGCGGTGGTGAAATGCTCAGGAGTTCAGCGCCAAAGAGTAGTGGCCGCGGACGAAGGCGCTGCGCACACCACTGGGTGATAGAGATGCCTCACGGAGTCACCAGTAAGGGCCAGTGCAAGCGGTGTGGGCGCATGAGAAGGTTCCGGTCTGCTGAGCCGCTGAAGACACTAGGCAACTATCTGAGAAGGTCGAAGAGTAGTAGCTGACCTACTACCGCCCCTCGTTTCGCTGAGCCACCCTCAGCGCGGACATCAGCTTATCCGCGTCCTTGACTGGCTTACTTAGCGACATGACCCGCATTTTGATGGAGTCGAGGTCAGCGAGAATGAGGTCGAGTTTCTGGCTTGTTGTCTCTCGCTTTACCTGCGCTTTGGGCTCCTTCTTCGGCTGGGCTGCTGTCTTCTTCTTCGCCATCGTCGCACCTCCCTCCGGTGTCCCGACAGTTTACCATAATCTCAGGATTATTAGCATCCCCCGACTTTCGACACTTCCGGATAGAAACGACCATACATCCTACCTGAGACCCCCAAAACGCGATACCCCGGCTTGACGCCCTTCCCCCTCCGGCGCTAACATTCGCGCCAGCCCGCCCCGCAGTTCCCGCCGGAGGCCCCCTTGTCCGACCTCCTCGACCGCTACCGCTGGATCGTCGTCGCCCTCTTCGCTCTCCCCCTCCTACTCGGCATCGCCTTCCTCCTTAGCGAACGCCTCAGCGGCCCCCAGCCGCTTGAGCTCGACCTCGCCGACGTACCGGCCGAGGAGATCCGCGTCTACGTCGCCGGCGCCGTCCAGCGCCCCGGCGTCTACCCCCTGGCTGACGGCGACCGCTGGATCGACGCCCTCGAGGCCGCCGGCGGCCCCACTTCGGACGCCAACCTCGCCGCCGTCGACCTCGCCCGCCGCGCCCGCGACGAGGACACGATCCTGGTGCCCTACCTCGGCCAGACCGGAGTCGTCTCCGCCTCGCAGGCGTCGCTGGTCGACATCAACACCGCTTCCGCCGAACAGCTGGCGACGCTCCCCGGAATCGGCGAGGTGCGCGCCGGGCGCATCATCGACTCGCGTGAGCGGGACGGCCCCTTCGCCAGCGCTGACGAGCTGCTGGAGCGCGACCTGATCCCGCTCTCCGTCTTCGAGGAGATCGCCGACCTGGTGACGGTGGGTCCGCCTTCCGGACAGGCGGGCCAGTGATCCTCGGCGTCCTCGCCTTCGCCTGGCTCCTGGGCGTCGCGGCCGCCGCCTTCACCGGCGCCGATCCCTGGGCGGCGTTGGCCGCGGCCGCCGGCCTCGGCGCGATCTCCTTCGCCCTGCGGCCCAAAGCATCGACCCTGGCTCTCATCGCTCTCGGCGCGGCGCTCATCTTCGCCGCTTCCTGGCGCTACGAATCGACCGCGCCGCCCGACGCGCCCTCCGGCATCGCCCAGCGGAACGATGGCGATCCCGTCCGCTTCCGCGCCCTCGTCGTCAGTGAGCCGGACGACCGCGGCGGCACCGTTCGCTACCGTCTCGCCGTCCGCGAGGTGTATGGGGGCGGCCGCTGGCGACCCGAGAGCGGAGGCATCCTGATGCGGACGGCGCCGTTCCCCCGCTACGCGTACGGTGACCTCCTCGATCTGGAAGGTGAGCTGGAGACGCCCCCAACCTTCGACGACTTCGACTACCGCGAGTATCTGTTGCAGCGTGGAATAGGCTCTCTCATCGCCTATCCGAGCGCGCAGGTGATCGCCCACGATCAGGGGAGCGCCTTTCGCGCCGCCTTGATCGATACCCGCGCCCGCCTCTCCGATGCCCTTGCCGACGCCCTGCCGGAGCCCGAGGCGTCCCTCGCCACGGGCGTGCTGCTGGGCAAGCGTGCCCGCCTCCCAACCGACCTGACCGAGGACATGAACGCCACCGGCACATCGCACCTGGTGGCGGTCTCCGGGCAGAACGTCACGCTTATTGCGGGGCTGCTGATCGCGGCACTCGCCTGGGCTGTGGGGCGGCGGCCCGCAGCCTGGCTGGCCCTGGCTGCCGTCATCGGCTACTCGTTCCTCGTCGGCGGCGAGCCCTCAGTCGTTCGAGCGGCGATTATGGGCGGCCTGTACGTTGTGGCCACTGCCCTCGGGCGGCAGAGCTCCGCTCCCATAGCGCTGGCGCTCGCCGGGGGGGTGATGACCGCGATCGACCCCCAGATCGTCCACGACGTATCGTTCCAGTTGAGCTTCGCCGCCACGCTAGGGCTGATGTCGCTCGCCCCGCTGCTGGCGGCGCGGGCGCGCGCGTTCACTCAGCGCTGGCCCTCTGCCGATGAGTTCTTCCTGACTAGACCGACTATCGAAATGGCTGCGATCACGCTTGCGGCCATCGCCTTTACCCTGCCCATCACCGCTGTGAACTTCCAGCGCATCTCGTTGGTGGCGCCCTTAGCGAACCTGCTGGCCGTCCCCGCCTTCCTGGCGGTCGCCGTGACTGCAGCTGTCACCGCCTCCATCGGGGCCGTCCTGCCCGCCGCCTCTGGAACCCTTGGCTGGCTGGCCTGGCCGCCGGCCGCCTACATGGTCGCAGTCGTTCGGTTGGCGGCGGACGTGCCGCTGGCGTCGACGGAGGTACGCGGCCTGGGCACGGAGCACGCGATCGTCTACTATGGCGCACTCGCCGTCGTCGTCTGGTTCCTGATGCGTCGCCGGTCTGAGCCGGTCGTAACGGCTGTGCCCCAACGACCGTCCCCAACCCAAACGCTGATCCCCGTCCCGGGCATGCTCTTGCTCCTGGCGCTGGCGTCGGCGCTGCTGTGGCTCAGCATCACGATGCCGGTATCCGGCCGCCTTACGGTGACGTTTCTGGACGTAGGCCAGGGCGACGCTATCCTTATCGAGGGGCCGGACGGCCACCGCATCCTGGTGGACGGCGGGCCCAGTGAGGACGCGATCACCTCCGCCCTGGGCCGGCGTCTCCCCTTCTACGACCGCCGCATCGACCTCGTGGTCCTGACGCACCCCCAGGCCGATCACCTTGGCGGGCTGCCCGCTGTCCTCAACCGCTACGACGTCGGCGCTGCGCTGGTCAGCCCCGTCCAGGCTGACTCTGCCGTCTACCGGGCCTGGCGGGACTCCCTACGCGCGCGCTCCACGCCATACCATGAGGCCGTGGCCGGCCAGACCATAGACCTGGGAAACGGGGCCCGCCTGTACGTGCTCTCCGCTCCGCCGCCGCAGAGCGATCCTAACGAAGGCTCCATCGTCATCAAGCTCACCATGGGCCGCGCCTCATTCCTCCTAACCGGCGACATCGAATCGACCCGCGAGGCCGTTCTCGTCCGCTCCGGCGCTGACCTGCAAGCCGCCGTCTACAAAGTGCCCCACCACGGCTCCGATACCTCCAGCTCCAGCGCCTTCCTGGCCGCGGTTGACCCGCTGCTAGACGTGATCTCCGTGGGGCGCGACAACCGCTACGGCCACCCCGCGCCCGATGTGCTCGAGCGTTTGGACGGCGACGCTATCTTCCGCACCGACCTCCACGGCGACGTCGCAATCAGCACGGACGGACGGCGGCTATGGATCGAGACCACCCGCTGACGCGATAACCTTTGCCCTCTGTCGGAGGTTCTTATGTACGGAGGGCACATTGAAGGTTGTACTGCTTCTCGCGCTTACGGGTGCTTCTATCCTCCTGATCGTCGCCTGCGACAACGGTGACGGCGGCGACGGCGGCGACGGCGGTACGGGGACGTCCGAGACCGTTGAGCCCGCGCCCGGCGAAACACCAACGCCCGCCCAAACGCCATCTCCCGGCGAGACGCCAGCGCCGCCCAACGTCTGCGGGCCCAACCCGGATCCCGCCACTCCCGAGTTCCAGGTCATCGATGAGCCCAGCGCCGGCGACACCGTGACCAGCCCCGTCACAATCAGCGGCCAGGTCCTCGCCTTCGAGGCCACCTACCAGATCGGTATCTTCAACGCCGCCGGTGACCCCATCGTGGAGACGTTCGGCACCGCCGGGCCTGGGGAGGCCGGGGAACTGGCTCCGTTCTCCATCGACGTGGCGTTCGATGTGGACGAGCCCAAGCCCGCCTGCATCTGGGTCTACGAGGCGAGCGCGAGGGACGGCAGCCCCATCCACGTGGGCCAGATACCGGTCACGCTCACTCCCTAGCTCCTCTGGCTCTGGTCACGCTCCGGATGCTATACTCGCCCACGCCATGATTCGCTCCGACGGTCGCAACCCCGAAGAGCTCCGCCCCGTGACGATAGAGCCGGGATACCTGCTCTACGCGGAGGGCTCGGCGCTCATCAAGACCGGCAACACCACCGTCCTCTGCGCGGTGACCGTGGAGGACGGCGTCCCCCAGTTCGCGCGGGGGACCGGCTCCGGCTGGATCACCGCCGAGTACAGCATGTTGCCCCGCTCTACCCAGACCCGTACCCGACGCGAGAGAACCCGCACCGGCGGCCGCACCTCCGAGATACAGCGGCTGATCGGCCGCTCTCTGCGCTCCATCTGCCAGCTCCACCTGCTCGGGGAGCGTACCTTCATCGTGGACTGCGACACTATCCAGGCGGACGGCGGCACCCGCACGGCGGCGATCACCGGCGCCTATGTCGCCCTCGCGCAGGCGATGCACAAGCTAACCGAGGACGCCTCTCTCCCCGCCTTCCCGATGCGCTGCGCCGTGGCGGCCACCAGCGCCGGCGTTATCGAAGATATACCCTTGCTTGACCTGAACTACGAGGAGGACGCCGGCGCTGAGGTCGACTTCAACGTAGTGATGACCGAAGAGGGCGAGCTGGTGGAGGTCCAGGGCACCGGCGAGAGCCACCCCTTCACCCGTCAGGCGATGGACGAGCTGCTCAGCCTGGCGGAAGGCGGCATCCGCTCCCTGTTTGAGGTCCAGAAGGCGGCCCTGGCACAGGCCGGCATCGTTCTCCCTGCTACTGCGGAGCGGTCCCCCTAGACGTACTCCCCCAGGAACGTCCCGCCCAGGATGTGCACGTGGCCGTGCTCCTGGCTCTGCATCGCCTCGTAGCCGAAGTTAGCCAGCAGGCGAAACCCGTTGGGGCAGTGCTCCTGCCCCATGCGCACCGCCACCTCCCCCACGTGTCCCATGTCCTGCCACAGCTCCGCCTGCGTCACGTGCGCCTTGGGCACCGCCAGCAGCATCACCGGCACCCAGCGCAGCCGGTTGCGGAACACCATCACCTCATCGTCCTCGTACAGGATATCGCCCGGCTCCCGGCGGGCGACGATCTCGCAGAACGTGCAGTGGCGTGTCAATGGGCTCCTCGCTTGGACATTCTAGGGGCGGCGCTGGCCTGCGGCAATCGCGGGGTGCTATCATCGCTCCGTGGCCGACGTTCAGCCGCTTGAAGCCATCCGCTACGCCCCCGATGTCGACCTCGCCCGCGTCGTCTGCCCCCCCTTCGATACGATCGCTCCCAAGGCGCAGCGCCGCCTCTACGGCCGCAGCCCTCACAGCGCCGTGCGGCTGGAGCTGCCCAAGGGTCGTGACCCGTACAAGGCGGCAGCGAAGACCCTGCGTCAGTGGCTCAGCAAGGGTACCCTGGTGCGTGATGAGGGGCCGGCGTTCTACGCATATCAGCAAGAGTTCGCCCACGGTGGGGAGAGCTACCGGCGACGCCTCCTATTCGGCCGCCTGCGCCTGGAGCCCTGGGACAGCGGCGCAGTGCTTCCCCATGAGCGCACATTCCGTGGCCCCAAGGAAGACCGCCTCAAGCTGTTGCGCTCCCTATCTCTGAACACCAGCCCCATCTTCCTCGTCTACCCCGATTCGCAGCAGCGAGTCGCTCCGCTAGTCGCCCGCGCCGCTGGCGTCCAGCCAACCGTCCAGTTCAGCGACGAAGACGGGTACGCTCACAGCCTCTGGCGTATCGACGATCCCCATGTAGTCGCCACCATCAGCCGCGGACTCCAGAAGGAGAAGCTGTACGTCGCTGATGGTCATCACCGCTACGAGACCGCCCTCGCCTATAGCGAGGAGCGTCAGGCCGGCGATGGGCGCGAGAGCTTCGTCCTTGTCGCCCTGGCCGCCGCCGACGACCCCGGTCTGTTCGTGCTGCCCATACACCGTCTGGTGGACGTCGATATGTCGGTGGAGAAGGCCCTTGAGCTCCTCGATACCCTGTTCGAGGTCGAGAGCCGGCCTTCCCTGGCCGACCTGTTGCGCGATATGGCCGATCGCGGTCGCATGGTGAACAGCTTCGGCCTGGTCGCAGCCGACTCGCCGGACTTCTACCTCCTCACCCTGCTCGATCCTGAGGCCGCAGAGCCCTACCTGCCCAGGGAGCGCTCCCCCGCCTGGCGCCGCCTAGATGCCGCCATCGCCACCAACGTTATCCTCCGCCACACCCTTGGCCTGAATGATGTCCAGCTTGAGGACATCCGAACGGTCTGGTACGGTGAGGACGCTGAGATAGCCGTGGCGGAGGTACGGCAGGGACGGGCCAGATACGCTGTGCTCCTCAACCCTATCTCGCCACAGCGGGTCATGGCCATCGCCGATGGGGGAGAACGGATGCCCCCAAAGTCGACCTTCTTCTACCCGAAGATACCGACGGGGCTCCTGTTCCACCCCCTGTTCCCGCCGGCGTAGGGCAGGGCTCCGTCCTGCCCGGAGGGCCTACAGCCGCACCAGCTTCGCCGAGAAGATGCCTGGAACCTTCCGCACCTCG
>JADFRV010000122.1 GCA_022561095.1 Chloroflexota bacterium
CAGCTCAAGGCAGCGGACCTCGTGCTGGACCTGCGACGCCGCCGCGCCCAGCGCGCCGACAAGCCGATCGATCTCAGTCCTAAGGAGTTCTCCCTGCTAGAGTTCCTGATGCGCAACGAGGGCCGTGTGGTGACCCGCACCCAGATACTGGATCACGTCTGGGGATACGATTACTCACCTGACTCCAACCTGGTAGACGTATACATTACCTACCTGCGCCGCAAGGTAGACAGCGCCCACCGCCGCAAGTTGATTCGCACTGTGCGCGGCGCGGGCTACGCTCTGGAGGACTGAGATGTTCGGGACAGCTCGCTGGCGCCTCACCCTCTGGTTCACCCTCGCCTTTGGGCTGATCCTGGCGGTCATAGGCTCAGCGGTGTACCTGACCACCCGAACCGTGCTGTTCGATCAAGTGAACAGCGACCTCGAGTCCCGATCCGGCCGCGAGCAGCGGCTTCTGCTGCCCCGCCTACTCAGTCGTAGAGGCAATGCCCTCCCTGGCGACCTTCTCATCGGCCCGGCGTTCACGGCTGGCGGCTACTTCTACGCCATCGTGGAACCCACGGGCGAGTTCTTGGCCGGCACACCCAACGTCGATCCTGCCGGCCTGGTCAGCGCCGCTGTCCTCCAGGAGGCGCTCGACAAAGGCGACGCATTCGCTGATACCGAGTCCTCCGAAGGCGACTCCCTTCGAGTGTACGTGGTGCGGCTGGAAGGGGCTCGGGACGGGCAATTCCTGATCGAGGTGGGCCGCAGCACGGAGCCGGAGCGGCAGGCGCTGCGGCAGCTATTGTTAGTGCTCGCCGGAGGCGGCGGTGCCGGCCTCATCCTGGCCCTCGCCGGCGGCTATGTTCTGTCCGGCAGAGCGCTGCGACCTATCCGGACCGCTATGGACTCCCAGCGCGCCTTCATCGCCGATGCGTCCCATGAGCTGCGCACGCCGCTCTCAGTGATCCACGCCAACGCAGAGCTGATGAAACGCCACTCCTCCGAGTCGATTGACGCCAACCGCGAGGCGGTGGACGACATCATCGGCGAATCGGATCGTCTGGGAAGGCTGGTCGGTCAGATGCTCACCCTGGCGAGAGCCGACGCCGGCCAGGCCAAGTTGTCCATGTCCGAAGTGGCCCTGGACGAACTGGTCGAAGAGGTGGCACGCGGCATGCGCATATTGGCCGAGGAGCGCGGCGTATCGCTGGAAACGGATGTGGACGGCCCTATCCGTCTGCGGGGCGATAACGACCGTCTGCGGGAGCTGGTGGTCGTTATCACCGATAACGCCATCAAGTATACGGACGCCGGCGGTAAGGTGAGCCTTGAGGTGCGCAGCAACTCCGGTGGTAAGATCACGGTGCGGGTGTCGGACACGGGCTCGGGCATCCCCATTGAGGCCCTGCCCCACATCTTCGACCGGTTCTACCGCGTGGACAAGGCGCGCTCTCGGGAAGTGGGAGGCACTGGCCTGGGGCTGGCTATCGCCCGCTGGATCGCGGAGGCCCACAGCGGCTCCATCCACGTCGAAAGCGTTCCCGGTGTGGGCACCGCCGTTACGGTGGAGCTGCCGGCATCACGCTGACCCGCATCGGTCACTAGGGAGCGAAAAGCTCAGTGTTTGGGAACGCGGCCACGTAGGCGAACCAGAAAGTGTAGCGGCTGGGAAGCGGCTCCAGCTTCTCGCCCTTGAGCGGCCCAGACACCGCTTGGCCCGATAGATTCCATTCGCTGCCGGTCTCCTTGTCCAGGAAGCTCCGCCCGTCAAATCGGAACGTGAGCTGGGAGCCGCCAGATTCCGGCCGGAAGGCGCTTCCCGAAGGCCCATCAGCGATGGAGAAGACGACCACCCTCGTTCCGGCCACCGTATCGTTGATGGCGGCACTGCCGAGGAGGCGCAGGGGATAGGCCACGCTCTCCCCATCGATAACTATGCCCAGAACCTCATCTGCGGGTGACAGCCGATCATCCTGGGAAGCCTCGGACACGGGGAAGGGAAACCGCTTGCTGTTGACTGAGTCCGCGTAGTCGGAAAACGGATCGCGCTCGTAAGGGCGGGAGAAGCCCGTGTCCCGCGAGAGGATCAGCGTCCGCGGGTGGAGCTCCCTCCACTGACCCCAAGTGCTGGTTATCGCGGGCAGCGTGCGCAGACGGTTGCCGGTGAGCGTCCCCACAATCGCTTCGCCGGCCGTCTGCCACCAGAAGGAGTTGGTCTCACGATCGAACATTACCAGATCGGATTCGAAGAGAGCGCTTGTGTTGCCGAAGGTGAGCAGCATCCCGTCCAGGCGGCGGTCGTAGACGATTCCACTACGACAAAGTGGACAGTAGCTGATCAGGACCGGCACTCCATCGAGATCGTCGTTCACGATTTCGTGGAAGTTCAGGATCTTCAGCGGGTAGGCCCAGGCGCTGCCGCTTGCGCTCTCGTAGCCTAAGATCAGGTCGTCCTCGTCCAGCCAATCACCAGCGGAGACGTCATCGTACCTGGGTGCATCCAGCGGCGGGATGGCGTCCCGCAGGGCGATCACCCGCTCCTCGCTGATCTCCGACAGCGGGATGGAGCCGCCGTCGAACGTATCGAAGTGGATGTCCTCGAGCGGTACGCCGTGTATCGATAAGTCAACCCCGGCCAGGGTGCTGCCTTCCCCGCCGGCGGCCTCCGGCTCCGACGCCACGTCGCCCCCATCGCCGCCGAGGCAGGCGGCGGCCAGAATCGCGATGGCGGGCAAGGTCAGCAGCAGCTTTGGCAAGGAGATGAACCTTTCGGGAAGGGGATTGCGGCTCCCATGAATCTATACGGCGGGCTTCTGTAGTAGGATTGCCGGGGAGTTACCGACGGGGCCGACAGCCTACGCGCTATCGCGCTCCGACAACGCCTCAGCGACTGACGGCGACTCCTCCTCTTCTTGAGCGGAGGCCCGCATACGGCGACGTACGTACCAGGCGGCAACGGCGGCTAGCACGCCGACGATCGCCAGGATAAGCGCGTCCGGCACCGCTGAGGTAACGTCCTTCACCCAGGCGTCCGCTTCAAAGGAGAGGTCCGTAAAGCCCAGGTCTTCGTAGTAGGCCGTGAGGCCGGTGGTGCCCTGAAGGAGGATGAAGGAGACGCCGAGCAGGATGAAAACGACGCCGGCGATGAGATTGGTGCTGTGGATGGAGAGAGGGCCCAGCTCGAAGCCCCAGCCGCGGATCCAACGCCGCTTCCCCAGGCGGGCGCGATCCCAGAGCATGGCCAGGAAGAACAGGGGGACGGTGGTACCGAGGGCGTATGTGGCGAGAAGGGCACCGCCTTCCAGGACGCTGCCGGAGGCTGCGGCCACAGTCAGCACCGCGCCCAGGATGGGGCCAGAGCAGAAGCCGCCGAAACCGTAGACGAGGCCGAGACCGTAGGTCGCGAACAGGCTGCGGGTCTCACCCGCCGCGCCGCCACCTATGCGGATGAAGGACAGGGAGCGCCCGGCAAGCTCCAGGACGCCGAATCCGATGAGCAGGGCGCCGGCCACAATGATCATCGTGTCTCGATTGTCCAGGAAGAGGAACGTGGCGAGAGACGCGCCCATTCCCAGGGGTACGAAGATCGTGGCGAGGCCGAGATAGAAGAGGACGGTTCGAACCGTAAGCTCGCTTTTGCCCTGGAAGGCGTAGGCGAAGAAGGCAGGCAGGAGCAGGGCGCTGCACGGGGACAGCAAGGCGAGGATGCCACCGATGAAGGCTGCCGCGAAGGAGACCTCTACGATGGCCGTCTACCCCTCGGAATCAGCGGCGTCGAGGAGCGCGGTCTCGATGAGATCTACGAACGTCTCCGTGGGCTGAGCGCCTACGATCATCTCGCCGTTGATGAAGAAGGTAGGAGTGGCGTTGACGCCCTCGGAACGGCCCAGCTTCTTGTCGGCGCTGATCACGGCGTCGTAGCCCAGCCCCCCGAGGCAGGTCTCGAAGGGAGCTCTTTCTAGGCCCAGTTCGCTGGCGAACCGCAACAGGTTGCTCGTTGTGAAGGCGCCGGTGTTGATGCCGCGCTGGTTGACATAGAGCATATCGTGGTACTCCCAGAACTTGTCCTGCTCGCCGGCGCAGTGGGCGGCTACAGCCGAGTCCTGGGATTCGGAGCCGTAGTTCTCGAAGTTTCGCCAGACGAATTTCATCTTCCCCGTGTCTACGTAGCGTTGTCGGAGCTCCGGTAGGGTTTGCGCCTCGAAGCGGCCGCAGAAGGGGCACTGGTAGTCGGCCCACATAACGAACTCCACGGGCGCCGACTCATCACCATCGGTTGGCGGTGTGTAGCCGACGGGGTAGGACGCCTGGACTTCAGAGCTGCTCGGTTCGCCGCCGGTGCTCACCAGGAACAGCGCCGCTACCAGAGCCACCGCCACGCCGCCTACGGCGAAGTAGGGCCAGTGGCGCCACCAGTCGGCCCGGCGCGCGGCTTGTTGTCGTTTAGCCTTGGCCGCCCTGGCGGCCTTGCGCCGTTTGCTCATCTCCCCACCTCCCAAATATAGGTTAGCCCCGCCGATCCAGGCGGGGACGGTGAAGTCGTCTGGGAGTGTAGCGAGACCTGATCGCGCGCACCCCCGACGGAGGACGTTTATCTCTTCTACGACGGCTGCGCTGACTCGGATTCGTTGGGGCGGGCTAGGCGACCAGTGCGACACGTCCCTTGACTGAGACGAACAGGAACGCCGACGGGTCGTCGCGGCGGAACAGCACCTCCACGCCCGGGTAGATCTCCACCGAGGTTATCTCCCGCAGGGCCCAATAGGACCGGCCGAGGCGCACGTCGACGCGGCCGATGGAGGGCCAGAGGGTGAGCAGCAGCGGCTCGCCCAACTCCTGGCTACGGACGCTCATCTGGAATACGGGCCCGGGCTTGACGCCTGCGGGCTTACCTTCACGGCCGGGGGGTAGCTTCGGCACCTCAAACGGGGCCTTGCGGGCCTCGGTGCCCAGCAGCTCGGCGATGGCGTGGACGGCGTCCTCGTCGAAGGTCACGGGCGGGCGGCCTCCACGCAGGCGACGCCCTGCGGGCCCACGAGGGCGGAGTGGGTGACGCCGGGCGGGATGTCCAGCCGGTCGCCGGGGGAGAGGTCAAGCTGCTGGCCGCCGGGCTCGACCAAGAAGCGGATGGAGCCGCGGATGCAGTAGAGCAGCTTGTGGTAGGGGTGGGAGTGAGCGCCGTAGCGATCACCGGGGGGGTTGGACCACAAACGCGGGGTGAGGCCATCTTCACGGAGGATGGCCTCGAGCTCCGCCTCGGATGGCGGCTTGTCGCCGGGCCAGGGGGTGATGGTGGGGGTGGTCACGCGTCCAGTCTACAGGATGGGGGCTGTATGGTCGTTTTGGGGGCGGCGTATCTGTTGTTTGGTTGTTTTCCCGAAGAAGTTTCGTTTGGGGCGGGTTTTAGGTTGGGACGGAGGTCGTTTGTTTGGTCGTTTCGTGCCCTTCGACAGGCCTGCCTTCCGGCGGCCAGGCGCAGGGTGAGCGGGAAATGCTGGAGGCGGTACGTCAGCCGCCGAGGGTGACGGGGTCGTCGACGACGAACAGCCAGTTACCGTCGGGCTGGCGGCGAGCGACGGCGACGGGGCGGCCGGACATCGGCTCGGGGTTGGTCATGCTCCAGTGGGAGTAGAGGAGCGCGATATCACCGGCACGGATGACCTTGTCGACCTCGACTTTGAGGTCGGGCTTCGAGGCGATGAACGACGCCGTGTTCTGGCGGAGGGTATCGGTCGTCCCGGAACTGACCTCGCCCTGCCTGTCGGGCGCAGCGGCTTCCGGCTCGTACATGGCGATGGCGGCCTCCACATCGCCGTTGTTGATCGCCTCGACGATCAGGCGGCCGACGTCCTCAGGGTTGCGAGCGGGCATGATGTGGCCTCCTTGCGGCTAGGGTATCGTCTGCGCGAAATCGTACTTGGAGGCGCGAGCGCGGGTAAAGGGACGGGGCCCCGCCTCGTGAATGGGCCACAGATGGGCTCAGATACGCCTGAGGCGGACACGTGGGCTCAAATTGGAGGGCCCTTCGACAAGCTCAGGGTGAGCGGAGGGTCAGGCGCTGAAGGTGTTGGGGTCGTCAACGACGTAGAGCCAGGTGCCGTCGGGCTGGCGGCGGGCGACCTCGATGGCGCGGCCGGACAACTGGGAGTTGGACATGCTCCAGGTGCTGTACATGAGGGTGATATCGCCGGAGGAGACGACCTTGTCGACGTTGATCTTGAATTCGGGTTTCATATCGGCAAGGGGGGCCATCTCCTGACGGATGGCGTCGGTGCCGGACCGGAGGTCGCCGGACTGGGTGAGGAAAACGGCGCCGGGCTCGTAGAGGGCCATGGCGGCGTCGAGGTCGCCCTGGCGGATGGCTTGTTGGAAGAGCTCGCCGATTTGTTCGGGCGAACGTGCAGGCATTGGAGGCCTCCTTCTGGTTGGCGGTTGATGGCGAGTTGAATCTTAATTGGGGGCGTGGGCGCCGGTCAAGCGGCCGGGGGCTACGTCAGCCACCGACGCCGTGGGGCACGATTACGGGCCCCCACACGAGGCAATCCACGCCGCCCTCACGGAGACCGACAGACGCATCGGCGCAATACGGTCGCTGCTGGAGCGAGTTCGGGAGCCGCCGCGCCATGGTAGAATCAGAGCATTCAGCCCCGGACGGTTCCTAGAAAGGAGTCAAGAAATGGCTACTCAGGAGATCTCCCCGGACTTTCCCTTTGAGTCTAAGTATATCGAGGTGCACGGGTCGAAGATGCACTACGTGGAGGAGGGCGCCGGCGACCCGGTGCTGTTCCTGCACGGCAACCCCACCTCGT
>JADFRV010000123.1 GCA_022561095.1 Chloroflexota bacterium
GGAGACCAGGGGGGGTCCTTGTGGTCGCTGGGGTTTTGGGTGAGGTTGATCGGGTCGTGGCCGTCGGCGTTCATCACGTAGACCTCGTAGTTGCCGTCGCGGTCCGAGGCGAATACGATCTTCGAACCGTCGGGGCTGAACACGGGCAATTCGTCGTCCGCCGCGTCGTTCGTGAGGTTCACCTGGTTCGTGCCATCGGCGCTCATCACGTAGACCTCAGCGTTGCCGTCACGGTCCGAGGTGAACGCGATATTCGACCCGTCCGGACTGAACGAGGGAACGCCGTCATTCGCCGCGTTGTTCGTGAGCCTCACCTGGTTCGTGCCGTCGGCGTCCATCACGTAGACTTCGGCGCTGCCGTCGCGATCCCTCGAGAAAGCGATCTTCGACCCGTCCGCATTGAACGAGGGTCCGGAGTCCATCGCCGCGTTGTTCGTGAGGTTTACCTGGTTCGTGCCGTCAGCGTTCATCACGTAAATATCGAAGTTGCCATTGCGGAACGAGGTGAAGGCGATCTTCGCCCCGTCCGCGCTGAACGAGGGTTCGTCGTCGTACGACGTGTTGTTTGTGAGCCTCACCGC
Source organism: Chloroflexota bacterium (assembly GCA_022561095.1). Classification (GTDB taxonomy): domain Bacteria; phylum Chloroflexota; class Dehalococcoidia; order SM23-28-2; family RBG-16-64-32; genus JADFNQ01. The sequence goes on from JADFRV010000123.1 coordinate 582, forward strand.
GTTCGTGCCGTCGGCGTTCATCACGTAGATCTCCATGTTGCCGTCGCGTTCGGAGGCGAATGCGATCTTCGACCCGTCCGGGCTGAACGCGGGTTGCCAGTCCTTCGCCGCATTGTTAGTGAGGTTCACCTGATTCGTGCCATCGGCGTTCATCACGTAGATCTCGAAGTTGCCATCGCGGTCGGACTGGAAGGCGATGCGGCTGCCGTCGGGCGACCAGGTGGGGATCAAGTGGGTGGCGGGGTTGTTGGTGAGGTTGGCTACACCGGAGCCGTCGGCGTTCATGACGTAGACCTCAAAGTTGCCGTCACGGTCAGAGGCGAAGGCGATGCGGCTGCCGTCGGGCGACCAGGCCGGGAAGTCGTCATCGGCGGGGTTGTTCGTGAGGTTGGTAAGGCCGGAGCCGTCGGCGTCCACGACGTAGACCTCAAGGTTGCCATCACGGGCAGAGGCGAACGCGATTTGGGAGCCGTCGGGCGACCAGGCAGGGCGGAAGTCTGTGGCCGGATTATTCGTGAGGTTGGTCTGGCCGGAGCCGTCGGCGTTCATGACGAAGATATCGCCGTTGCCATCGCGGTCGGACTGGAAGGTGATGCGAGAGCCGTCGGGCGACCAGGCGGGGTCGCCGTCAGCGGCGGGGTTGTTGGTGAGGTTGGTCTGGCCGGAGCCGCCCGCGTTCATCACGTAGATCTCGAAGTTGCCGTCGCGGTCGGACACGAAGGCGATCTTGCCCGTAGCGGGCGCGCCGGGCGTTGTGGCATCCCCTTCGTCGGGACCAGTCGGGGCCGTTGGCTGTCCCCCATCGCCTCCGCAGGCCGCAGCGAGGACCAATAGGGCGGCGAACGCGGCAACGGCTACTAGAGACTTCATGCTGACCCCTGCGGCTGGCGTACGGGATTGTAGCACATCTCCGCCCACCCCCATCCCCGTTGACAGCCGCCCCGCCCAGGCGGACAATCGCGGCGGCGGGCATCGCCCCCCGCCTGACGCCGAGGTCGTTCACGGTGCGCAACCTGGCGGCGCGTCCCGACGGCGGCATACTCTCCATTCCGGCCTTAGCGGGCCGGCGTGTGGGGGTCAAGGTTCGACGCTGGCGCCGGCGTGGTGGCGGGCAGCGCTAGACGGGACTCGCCGCTTGCGCGGTCGCGGTTACTGTACCCGTAACAGCGGCGTCGCATCGTGCCACAGCGCTTCCAGGTCGTAGTAGCTGCGCTCCTCCTGGCCGAACAGGTGCACGATGACGTCTCCGTAGTCCAGGAGCACCCAGCCGGAGGCGGCTTCACCCTCGCGGCCCATCGGCTTTACGCCGTCCGGTGACAGCCCTTCGTCCACGGAGTCCAGCATAGCCTTAAGCTGGCGCACGGTCTGGGCGCTGGCGAGGACAAAATAATCGGCGAAGGACGCCACCTTGCTGATGTCCAACAGCAGAACGTCCTCCGCCTGCTTATCCGCCAGGAGATCTACGATCTTCCGAGCCAGCGCTCCTGCTTCCAGGTGGTCCTCCTCACCCGCCCTTCTGGCTGTGGGGGAAGTATTATAGCATGTAAGCGGTATGTCTAACTCTCGTGTGGTTGTGGCCATGTCCGGGGGCGTCGACTCCTCTGTGGCCGCCGCTCTGCTTCAGGATCAGGGATACGAGGTGGTGGGCGTCACGATGCGTCTGTGGACGCAGGAGGACCCCGAGGCTCCTCGCCATCACCGCCGCTGCTGCTCCGTGGAGGACACGGAGGACGCCCGCGCCGCCTGCGACCGGCTGGGTATCCGCCACTACGTCCTCAACTTCGAGCGCGAGTTCGCCAGCAGCGTGGTGGACCAGTTCGTGCAGGAGTACGCGCGCGGACGCACGCCTAACCCCTGCCTGTCCTGCAACGACCACGTGAAGTTCCGCCCGCTGCTGAAGCACGCCCTGGCCCTGGGCGCCGAATATCTGGCGACCGGCCACTACGTGCGCCTGCGGCGGAACGATACCGGCTACGAGATGTTGCGGGCCGCCGACCCGGCGAAGGACCAGTCCTACGTCCTCTATACCCTCGGCCAGAGGGAGCTCTCCCGAACTCTGTTCCCGGTTGGCGAGTACCCGAAGGACGAGATCCGCGCCATCGCGCGCCGCTACCGGTTGCCCAACGCCGATAAGCCGGACTCCGCCGACATCTGCTTTATCCCCTCTGGGGACTATCGGTCGTTCGTCGCGGAGCGGGTGGCGAGCCAGCGGGGGGAGATCGTGGACGGGGCCGGGAACAGGGTGGGCGAGCACGCCGGGATCATCAACTACACGGTGGGCCAGCGACGGGGCCTGCCCGCGACGAGTCGGGGCGAGCCGCTGTTCGTCCTGGGCGTTGATGCTGAGGCGAACGAGGTGACGGTGGGGCCGGAGGAGGAGCTGCTGGCACACGGTCTCATCGCCGATGAGCTCTCGTTCCTGTCCGGTGAGACGCCGCAGCAGCCGTTCCAGGCGCAGGCGCGCATCCGCTATCGGAGTGAGCCCGCGCCCGCGACTGTCAGGGTGCGGGGCGGCGAGGCCGAGGTTCGCTTCGAGAGGCCGCAGCGGGCGGTGACGCCGGGCCAGGCTGTGGTCTTCTACGATGGGGAGAGGGTGATCGGCGGCGGTACGATAGTCCGCAAGGTCGCTGGATAGCCTTCGCATGCTATAATGGGCCGCGTCCTGCCATAGGCAGGAACCGTCCAACGCCCCCACAGGAGGTAGCGCCTCATGGAACTCGGCTGGGTAAACACCCCCCAGGACTGGCGTGACGTCCTCATCATGGCCTTTATGGTGGCTGGGACCCTCCTGTTCCTGGTGGGCATCCTGTTCACCATCGTTGTCGGCGGGATGGTCTTCGCCACCGTGCGCAAGGTGAGGAGGGTCGTCGGCGATAGCGTCCAGCCGACGTTGGAGAACGTGCGAGAGACGACGGAGAACGTGCGCGGCACCGTGGCCTTCATCTCCGACCATGCGGTGACGCCGGTGGTGCGTACGTACGGAATCTTCGCCGGGGCCAGACGGTTTGTGGTGGTGGTGAGCCGGTTCACCCGCCGCTCCGGCGACTAACGGAGGTTATCTATGCGATTCATCATCGGCCTGCTGCTCGGTTTGGGGATCGGCTTCGCGGCGGCGGTGCTGTTCGCGCCGGAGAGGGGCCGTCTGCGAGAGGGTGCTCCGTCCGACGAAGAGACGACCAGCGAGGGGTTCGGCGAGAACCATGACAGCATGGCCGGGCTGCGCCGCGCCATGAAGGGGCTCCAGGAGCAGGTGCAGGAGGCGTGGGAGGAGGCGCGTCAGGCGGCCCGGGAGGCGGAGAAGGAGCTGCGCGCGAACTACGAGCGCACGGTGTCCAAGCCCAAGCGGTAGGGCTAGGGTAGGAACCCCAGGTAGGTTGTGAAGTCCGCTGCCCCCTCTGCTAAACTTGACGCGGAGGGGTGCCGGAGTGGTTGAACGGGGCGGTCTCGAAAACCGTTGTACCGCTTTTGCGGTACCGTGGGTTCGAATCCCACCCCCTCCGCCAGCCTTCGCTGGCTACTGTTCCGACAGAGCTTTCGCGCTCCCCGCGGAGGGGTGCCAGAGTGGACGATTGGGCACGCCTGGAAAGCGTGTGTACCTTTACGGGTACCGTGGGTTCGAATCCCACCCCCTCCGCCACGACCCCCTTTTTTATTCGGCGTGCTGGAAGGGTGGCGTCGTCGTCCCACGCGCTATCGCGTTAGAGCAGCCGCTATCGACGAGGGTTTTGTCGGCCCAGGAGCAGGCGCCAACGAGGATGCGGGCGGTCACTGGCTCGATTATCGCACGGGGGCGTGTCATAATCGGCCTTGCCATGCGACGCACCCTGGAGGTCACGGAAGCGCTTCGGCTGCTGAACGGAGGGCCGGTGGTGCTGGTCACGACCCGCTGGCGCGAGCAGACGGATGTGATGCCCGCCATCTGGACTACGCCCCTGGCCCACAATCCGCCCCTGATCGGCGTGGTGGCGCACCCCTCGCGGCACACGCACGACATGATCCGCTTCTCGGAGCAGTTCGCGCTGAACTTCCCCGCTCGAGACCTGATGAACCACTCGCAGTACTTTGGCGTGGTGTCCGGGCGCGATGTGGAGAAGCTGGACCTCTCCAAGCTGCCGACGTTCAAGGCGTCGAAGGTGGACGCGCCGCTGATCGAAGGCTGCATCGCCCACATCGAGTGCGGGCTGGAGGACGCGCTGCGCCTGGGCGACCATACGCTGTTCGTGGGCCGGGTGTTAGCGGTGCAGGCGGAGAGCGACTCCTTCGACGAGACGTGGCTGGTGGGCGACCGAGATTACCGGCCGCTGCACTACCTTGGCAGCGACCGCTACGCTGTGCTGGGGGAGCGCCTGCAGGCGGAGCTACGGACCACGGAGGAGGGCGCGATAGAGCTGGCGGAGACGCCGGAGGAGCGGGAGCGGCGGGAGGAAGAGGAGGCGCGGGAGCGGGAGCGGGCGCAGCGCGAGGGTGAGCAGGGGTAGGTACCGCGCTAACCCTGGGGGCAGTCCTCTACCTCGATGCTGCCGCTAAGCCCATCCACCGTCACGTTATAGGGCCCGAACTGGTTGATGGGGACCCTGGCTTCGGCCGTTCCGTTGGCGTTGGCGACGGCGGAGAACGTGCCGTCTCCGATCACGCCGGGCCCCGTCACGCTCCCTGAGACCGTCTGCCCCGACTGGAGACCGGACACCGTCACGATAACGTCGCTCTCCACGTTAGGTATCCTGTGATCGCAGTCGAGGCTAAGAGTAGCTGCGCTCGGCTCCGCTGTGGTGGCTGGTGTAGGAGCTGGTGTAGGGGCAGGCGTGGGTGTAGGCGTGGGCTCATCGGTGACGCACTCGACGACGGCGTCCACGGTCACCGTGAGCGGCGTTCGGATGGGCTCCTGGTCCTTCACTTCCACCACGCTGGTCGCCTTTCCGCGGAGGGTGTATGTGCCCAAGCCGGGCTGATCGCACTTGAACGACCCTGTTCCATCAACGGAATCGCCGGGATCAAGGTTGGGGTGGGGGGGTGTTAACGTATCGCCCAACGCTGAAACGGTGCCAAACCCCAGGAACGTGGCGCTAGGGCCTTCCATGGTGACGGTATCGCTAAGGTCGCCGTTCCCGACCTGTCCCTTGGCCGTGAAGGTGGCGCCCACCAGCTGTATCCTCGGCTTCTTCTCTAAGGAGACTACCAAGGAACCCTTCGTCCGAGTGATCCAGCTAAAGTGGCTGAGCTCGCCGCGCGCCACAACTGTCTCCTCGCCCAGCGTCGCCTCCGTCCTGAGCTCGTCCAGCAGCTCCCGCTCACCGTCCTCAGTCAGGCTGACTAGGGCGTAGGTAGTGATCCCATCCTCGGGCTGGTCCTCAAGCTCAGCACGATCCAGCTCCAGTCTGACGGCGACAGGCTGGTTAAACTGCAGGCCGTCCGGCTCCAGCCGGTAGCCGTCGCCCGCCCCCTGCACCTCCTGGAGCTCCTCTGGCAGCTCCTCCAGGGGCACTGAGGTGATGGTGATCTCCACGTCGTCCTCGCCGCGGGCTGCAGGAGGGATCTTCAGGGTGAGCTTGCCGTCATCGCTGGTGACGGTGCGGCTCTCCTCCGTGGGTATGGGGCTTACGGCGCTTCCGCCGTCGCCCCCGCCACAGGCGGGCAGCAAGATAAGGGCGCCTGCCAGCGCTACCGTACTGCAGGCGGCAATCCGTTGCCATCTCTCCATCATCGCCCCCGTTCAATTCGCCCGCGGCGTATATCGTGAGCATTTTGTCAGCGGGGGGCCGGACTGTCAAGGAGAGGGCGGAGGAGGCGCGGGAGCGGAAGCGGACGGAGAGCGAGGGGGAGGGCAGGTAGGCGGCAGGCGGCGGCAGGCCGGAGCGGCGTGGATTCCGGCGCACGACACGAAGGGTTACTAAGCTGGAATCGCCATTCTAGGAACGCGATTCGCAACCTTACATTTTTTCGTAAAGCATTTGACTTGCACGTTAAGGATGCCCTATCATCCCAGTGCTGAGAATCGGCGCTGGGCGGGCGCGAGAGGCGCTCGACTACGCAGCGAAAAGGAGAAGGATATGGACTTTCGCTTTACCCCTGAAGAAGAGGCGTTTCGTAAGGAAGTCCGAGAGTTCATCGAGAAGGAGTGCCCGCAGGAACTGCGCGGCGGCGGCGTTAACATCTTCCAGCAGGCGGGCAACCTG
>JADFRV010000124.1 GCA_022561095.1 Chloroflexota bacterium
ACACTGACCGCGACCCCACAGCGGAAGGATCATGCCCAACCCCAAGAGCGCGCCCTCTGACATAGCCGCCCTGATAGAGGCGATCTTTCACCCCCGCTCCATCGCGGTAGTGGGCGCCTCCGCCAACCCCAACACACCCGGCTACGACTACGTAAGCTCGCTCCAGAAGTTCGGCTTCTCGGGCGATCTCTATCCGGTCAACCCCCGCGCGGAAGAGATCCTGGGCCTGCCGGCCTTTCCATCCCTGAGGGATGTGCCGGGCCAGGTCGATTACGTCATCTCCTGCATCCCCGCCGCCGCCGTGCTGGAACTCGTCGACGACTGCGCCGCTAAAGGAGCGCGGGCACTGCAGCTATTCACGGCCCGCTTCTCCGAGACCGGCCGAGAGGAGGACGCGGAGCTGGAGCGGCGGCTATCGCAGCGGGCCCGCGAAGCCGGAGTGAGGATCATCGGGCCCAACTGCCTGGGGCTCCTCTACCCGCGACAGGGGATCTCCTTTCGCGCCGACATGCCGCGACAGCCGGGTAACGTCGGCTTCCTATCGCAGAGCGGCAATCTGCTGTTCGAGCTGACCTACCTCGCCGGCCCGCGCGGCCTTCGCTTCTCCAAGGCGATCAGCTATGGCAACGGCCTGGACCTGAACGAGGCGGACTTCCTGGACTACTTCGCGCAGGACGCGGAGAGCGCGCTGGTGGGCGCCTACGTGGAGGGCGTGCGAGACGGCCGCCGCTTCCTGGCGGCGCTCAAGCGGGCCGCAGCCCGGAAGCCGGTTGTGGTGCTGAAAGGCGGCCGGACCGCGGCTGGAGGGCGCGCCGCCGCCTCCCACACGGCGGCCCTGGCGGGCCGGCACGCCGTCTGGACCGCCGCTGTGACCCAGGCGGGGGCGATCTCCGTGGACACGGTGGAAGAGCTCATCGATATGCTCATCGCCTTCGCCTACATGCGGCCGGGCAGCGGCCGGCGGCTGGGGATGGTGGGCGGCGGCGGCGGTCGCTCCGTCCTCACCGCCGACCTGTGCGAGGAGCTGGGGCTGAGCGTCCCCACGCTTCCCGATGACATTGTACGGCGCATCGCTGAGAAGGCGCCGGACCTGGCGGGGTGGGTCACCAACCCCGTTGACCAGTCGATCCTGGCGGGCAGCGGCGTGAGCGGCGCCCAGGTGCTGGAGTGGATGGACGAGAGCCCTGACATCGACCTATTGCTGGCCAACGTCGGCGAGGCCTGGGCGCTGGGGCGTCCCAACGCGGAGTCGTTGCTGGCCCGAATACCGGAGCGGTTCGCCCAGGTGAGTCGCCGCACGCGCAAGCCCATGGCCGTCGTCATCGGTCCCAGCGACTACGCGGACGAGCGGCTGTGGCGGCTGGTGTCAGAGGCGCGGGAGAAGCTGGTGAAGGCGGAGGTGGCGCTCTTCCCCAGCGTTGAGCGGGCGGTACGGGCGTTGGCCCGTTTCGTGGAGTACTGGGAGCGGAGCGAGGTGTCTCGCCCCTAGCTTCGCGGCCGCTCTATCTCTAAAGGCGGAGCGGTACCGTCCATCGGTTCCGCCAACGGCTCCGGAGAGCCGCCCACAGCCGCGGCGGTGGCGCGCTCGGCCTCCGATGGCGCTGGGTACTCGATTCGCGGGTGGTAGACGCCCCGTAGGGTCGTCTTGAACGACTCGCCGATCGTCTTCAGGTCACGCAGCGTTAGATCGCACTCGTTCAACTGGCCCTCCGCCACCCGCTCCGCGATGACCGCCTCCACCAGCGAGTCGATCCGCTCCGCCGAGCGGTCGCGACTGGAGCGCACGACCGCCTCGACAGAGTCGGCCAGCATGACGATGGCGGTCTCTCTGCTCTGGGGCTTGGGCCCGGGGTAGCGGAACTTCTCGGGGTCGGTCGTTGCGTCGTCGCTGGCCGCCTTGCGATAGAAGTAGGTCACCAGGCGCGTGCCGTGATGCTCAGGGATGAAGGCGCGCACCCGGGCCGGCACTCGATGGCGCTTCGCCAGCTCCAGGCCGGTGTGGACGTGATCGGAGACCATCTTCGCGCTGGAGGCGGGCGTGAGCTTGTCGTGCGGGTTCTCGCCCTGCATCTGGTTTTCAATGTAGTACCCCGGCTTGGCCACCTTGCCGATGTCATGGAAGTAGCAGCCGACCCGCACCAGAAGCGAGTCTGCGCCCACCCGGTCGGCCGCCCTCTCCCCCAGGTTGCCAACGATGACGCTGTGGTGAAACGTGCCCGACGCCTGCTCCTGAAGCCGCCGCAGCAGCGGATGGTTGAGCTGGGCCAGCTCCATGAGCTGCATGCGAGTGGTGATGCCGAACATCAGGCCGAGGATCACGGTAGCACCGACGACGATCACGGCGGACAGGATACCGCCCAGGCCGGTGGCCACGATCATCCACACCGGGTCAAAAGCATCACGGTCCCCCGACAACAGCCAGAAGGAGAACAGCACGCTGAAGGAGACGAACGTCACCGCGCCTCCCGCCGATAGGTAGCGGTTCATCCGCTCGGCGCGGTGAACGGCGAAGATGCCCACCAGCCCGCCGAGTAGGAACGCGGTCACCATCTGGAGAGCGTCCAGCGGGTGCTCTGCCAACGCCTCACGGGCGTCAGGCAGGTAGAAGCCGACGAAGGCGGTGAGGAGGGCGAGAAGCGCCGCCGCCGCCACCGCCAAGCCGCCGTCCAGCAGCGTGGCGATCAGCATGGGCAAGGCGGCCACCGGCAGCATGTACGAAAGGTACAAGCGTTCGCCGTCCGGCAGGGTGGTAGCGAGGAAGAACTTGGCGGCGGCCACCCAGAGGACGACCAGAAGCGCCACCATGAACAGGCGCAGGACGGTGTTCAGCTCCTTGGGCTGAAAAATGTAGAGGTATAGGCCCAGGCCGCCTGCAGCCAGGAGGGAGATCATCGCCGCCGCCGCTACGTCATCGCCACCGATCCCCCGGTCCGCGCTGCCGGGCACGCTAGGGGAGATGACGAGGCTCAGGGCAACTCCCAACCCGACCGCGAACAGAGTCGCTCGCAGAGGAGAGATCGTGTGTCTGGCCTGCCTGCTTGTCATGTTAAACCGTTCCTTTGAAGGAAGGCTCAAACTATGATAACAAACGTTGCTGCTGAGAAGAACGACGCATTGACACCGCCGTACGCTTCGCGAGCCGCCCCTATTCCGGCTAGAGGGAGGCGAGCAGCTCCGTGACTACCTCGTTGATCTCCCGCCCTTCAGCGCGTCCGGCCAGACGGCCGATGAGGACGGGCATCACCTTGCCCTTATCGCGCGGGCCGCCGGCCCCCACCTCGGCGATCACCTCGCGCGCGGCCTCAGCTATCTCGTCGCGACTCACCTGAGCGGGCAGGTAAGACTGGAGCACCTCCAGCTCAGCTCGCTCTTTCTCCACCAGGTCGCGGCGGTCAGCCTTCTCGAACTCAGCGATGCTCTCCCGGCGTTGCTTCGCCTCCCTGCTGACAATGGTCAGAATATCCGCCTCGCTCAGGGCCGCGCCCCTCTCTATCTCGGCGTTCTTGATCGCCGAGATAGACATGCGGATAGCGATCTTACGGGAATCATCCCGCTGGCGGATAGCGTCTTTCAGATCGTTCGCCAGCTGTTCTTTGAGGGACATCGGGAGGACCTGTGTTGGCAGGTACAGAGGGTCTAGCCGCGCTGGGCGTTCCTCATGGTCTTGCGGCGCTTGGCGGCGGCCTTCTTCTTGCGCCTGACGCTGGGAGACTCGTAGTGCTCGCGGCGACGTGCCTCCGCCAGGATGCCGGTCTGCTGAACCAGCTTATTGAACCGTCTTAGCGCCTGCTCAAAGCTCTCATGTGAGCCAATCTTGACTTCGGACAAACAGATCCCTCCAAACGTGTGGTTTCGTTAGGTGCAATTGTATTGGCTGGCCGGATGAGGTGTCAAGTGAAATGTGTAACTAGCAGTCGTCGCCGCTGCGGCTGCAAGCCCTGATCGGCGCTGGATTGAAAGCCCGATTCGGCTGCTGTAAACTGAATAGCCACACCGGCAGTCGTATGGCCCGGAAGGGAGCACCGATGCCAAAGGAGATCACCTTCGACGAGGCTCTCACTCGCGCTAAGCGCATGTCAGAGCGCTACGTTGAGAAAGGCCCCTACGAGTTCTTCCCCTTACCGGAGATCGTGGAGGAGGTCCAGGGGGGGCTGGCCAAGAACCTGGTTGAGCACGGCCACCTGTTCTGCCCTTGAATGACCCTCTCCGGCGATCCTGATGAGGATCGCAAGAAGATATGCCCCTGCGAGAGGCACCACGAGGACATAGCGCGGGACGGATTCTGTATCTGAATGTTCTTCGTGAGCGAAGAGTATCTTCGCAACTACCAGGAGTCAGGAGACGTGGGCGGCAGTACGCTGGGTGAGGTGGCGCCGCTGGGCCAGACCCTCTTCCCGGCGGACGCGGAGGCCGAACGACTGCCCAAGTCCAAGAGGGGCCCCAAAAATAAGCGGCAGTAGACCGAAGCCGATAACTGCTCTCGACAAGCGCCGCTTGCCCTAGTCAGCCGAGGGTAGCACCTTCGGCTGCATCAGCTCCATCGTCTTGCCGCAGCAGGCGATACCACCCTCACCCGCCTTAATGCACAGAACCTCGCTGCCGCAGGACTCACACTGGAAGCGCTTGCCAAGCTGGTTGGTCACATCCTACCTCCGCTACTTCGACAGGCCATGCCTACCGGCAGGCAGGCTCAGCACAGGCTTACTTCTTCTGCTCCATCGGCTGATCGCAACAGCTCAGGCTGCCTTCGCCGCCCTTGGTCACAATCATCTCCGTGCCGCACTTGCTGCACTGGTATCGCTTGCCCACCTGGTTCGCCACTACTTCTCATCCTCCCAGACGCTATTGGCCCATCCCACAGGTAGGCCCAGCGGCGAATATAGCGCAAGCGTCATACACCCGTCAACCGCGCTACTGAACGATGAGCGTCCCGGTCATGTTGGAGGGGTGCACCTCACAGCGGAAGAAGTACTCACCGGCGGCCAAGTTCAGTGTCACCGTGTCTACGAAGGGAGCGGATTCGATCTCCGTCTGACCGATGGGCTCTATTGCAGGGTCTTCCGCCTCATCCCTACTGTTGTAAACGGCAAAGTTGTGAAAGCCGTCCGTGTTATCAGCGGTGATCGTAACGTCGGCATCGGCGGCGATGGTCAGCTCATCAGTATCGAACGTGATGCCTGGGAGCATCTTAATCTCCGCGCTCGCTCCACCGGCCGGCGTCGTGCCACCACCATCGTCACCGTCACCGTCACCGTCACCGTCACCGTTGCAAGCAACCGCCAGGACGAGAGCCAGACCCAGCGCAATGAACGCCAGCGAGACACGACTGCGGAGAAGGAATAAGACGGACATGAGGCGGCCTCCTTTCGATCTAAGGGTTTCCCATCGACTACAACGAACGAAATAGCCTCCTGGATTGCACCCGGCCGCATTCGGCCCGGACGGAAATGCTACTCGACGACGACGATCTGGCCCGTCATCACTGCCGGGTGGAAGTCGCAGCGGAAGTTGAAGGTGCCGGCCTCATCGAACCGGAACACAATCGCCCCACTGTCGCCGCCCGCCATGACGCTAGGGTCAGAACAGGACTCGCCACCCCCAGCCTCGCAAAAGCCGACGTCATACGTATCGTCGACGCCGGCGATGTGCATATTGTGGATCGCCAGCCCGTTATTGGTGAGGTCTATGGTCACCTCTTGGCCGACCGAGACCTCAAGCGTAGGCGCCTGCTGACCGTCAAGCTGGAAGAAGTTATCGCCCAGATCCATCGCCACCTCGCCCTCGATAGGAATCGGCTCACCGGAGGCTGCCGGCGCGGCGGCGGCGAGCTGGCCGCAGGGCGGAGTGCCCTCCTCGCCGGTGATTGGGTTTGAAGGATCGGCAGGGCCGTTGAAGAGCTGCGCCCCCTCCTCGTGTGTCGCCGCCTCCGTGGCGAACGCGGCGCGCTCCACCGTTATCTCATCGCTGCCAGCGACAACGGTAACGATCTTGACGACTTCATCGTCGATGCGCAGGAGGCCTTCCTCGGCCAACTCCCCGGCGTCGGTCAGGACGAACGTCGTGTTCGTAAGGCCGGCTGCTTCGGCGAGCTGCTTGCCCTCCAGGAAGTCCGCCTCCTCCGCCTCCTCCACGGCCACCTCCCAGCCCTTCTCGCTCACCGCGTTCGGGTTGTCGGGCACGTCCAGGCCCGGCATAGCGCCGGTGATGAGCGCAACGAGCTGCTGGATCTGGAAATCATTCAGAGAGCCACCCTGGTCCTCGGCCCAGGCCGGCATCAGCGTGCCGACGCGGCCGCAGCGAATGGTGTCCGACATACGGGTCTGGCGGTTCACCATCTCACTGATCTCGTCAGGGCGGTTAGCTTCCAGGTTTAGAGGGAGGCCGGGCAGGTTTACGTTCTCCAGCGTTCCCAGCCCGTTTATGCCGTGACAGCGGCGGCAGTTCAGCGAGAACAGCTTGCCCCCCCGCTCGGCGTTCTCAACGATCTGTTTCTCCGTCGCGTCCTCGGCGCGGATGTCGTCCCAGATGAAGTACAGGAACACGCCGATCAGGGTCACGAACATGAGGCCGATCATCACGTTGACCTGCTTGCTGGTGTTCATCGGGC
>JADFRV010000125.1 GCA_022561095.1 Chloroflexota bacterium
GTATGCCGCGCCGGCGGCGCGATCCGGCCGTGACCCAGGCCGATGATCCATTTGTAGTCTCCCTCTAGGCCAATCTGGTGGCGACCCTGGCCAGGCCAGGGAGGGCTGTTTGTGAGGCAACACCCATATCTGTATGGTAGGACTATTCTACGCTATCTGCGCTTCCCCCGCCGCTCAGATGCGAATTTAGGCGCTGGCCGCAGTCGAGGCAGTAATTGGCCAGGCCGGGTAGCTGCGTTCCGCAGCGGGGGCAGACGCGGGTACTCCTATGTGGCTCCACACCGATATCCTCGACGAGAAGCCCCGGAAGCCCGAAACGTTGAGCGGAAAAGGCGACGAGGCTGGCCAGCGCCAGGATGGCGCCGGCGGCGATGGCGATGTAGATGCCCTCGCCCGTATCCACGGCGAGGTTCAAGTTGACGTCGAGCTGTTGCAGGGCATCGCCCACGGCACGCTCGGAGTCGACCAGATTGACGATGGCGATGGCGAACATTAGCGCGCCCACGAAGACGTTGAACAGGGTAACTAGGCGGAAGGCGGCGGCTCTGCGTTCGAACCAGAGGTAGGCGGCGAATCCGGCGGCCAGAAGGCCGAGAAGAAGGGTGCTGACGCCGTCCCCATCGTATCCGTAGCGGGTGATGGTACCGACGGAGCCACGAATGCCAAGAAGGCTTATCTCAACACCAATTGAGACCCAGGGTAGGAAGGTGGCCAGCAGGGCCAGCGAACCTGCCACGGCAACTGCGATCGCGTACATCAGCCTAATGAGCATAATAGCCTCGCACTACCCTTTATTGGCCTCGACGTACCTTCTGGGGGCTGCCTCGAACAGCTTGAGGCACTGCTCTGCGCAGAAGTAGTAGGACATACCATTGAAGCTCACCGTGGGCGCTCCCTCCACCTCCACCATCTGCCCGCAGACAGCGTCGCGGGCCGTTATAACGTCCGCCCGGAAACGGCCGTCCTCCAACCAGAGCACCCGATGCGTAACCTCGCGGATGCGGTGGTCGTGGCTGACGATGACCACTGACTGTCCCAAATCCAGGGCGATCTGGCGCAGCAGCTGCATCACCTCCTGCCCGCGGGCGGAGTCAAGGTTGGCCGTAGGTTCATCCGCGAGGATAAGATCGGGATTGTTAGCCAGAGCCCGTGCGATCGCCACCCGCTGCTTCTCGCCCCCGCTGAGATTCTTGGGCAGTGACTTCAAGCGGCGGCTTAGCCCCAGCATGTTCAGCAGCTCTCGCGCCCGGTTGGTGGCGCTGCGCGGGGTGATGTCAGTCATAACCAGCCGCACGTTCTCCAGGGCTGTCAGGGACTCCAGGAGGTTGAAGCTCTGGAATATGAATCCCACCTTCTCCCGCCGGACGGCTGGCAGGTCCTTTTCTTTCAGCCCTGTAATGTCCGTGCCGGCTATCTCGATGGTGCCGGAGGTAGGCCGCAGCAGGGCGCCTGCGATAGTGAGGAAGGTCGTCTTCCCAGCGCCCGACGGCCCCATGACCATAACCACCTCACCGGCCTGCGCGCTAAAGTCGACGCTGTCCAGGGCGGTCACGGCGGCGTCTCCTACGCCGTAGACCTTGGTCACATTTTGCAGCCGGAGAGTTACCCTGCTATCTGGCACTGCCCTACCCCTTGAATACAGCAACGGGATCTATGGCAGCCAGACGGCGTACGGGAACGTAGGCGGCAAGCAATACCATGAGCAGAGTAACGCCAGCCACCCCAAGCACATCCTGCCAGCGGACCAAGACGACGAACTGGGGCACCAGGTCTTGCGCGAACGGTCCCGCCAAGAGAGTCAGCCCAACGCCTAGCAGGAATCCCAGGACCCCCGTGACCAAGCTCTGCTCGAACACCACCCGGTACAGGTAGCGATTGGTGAAACCCACCGCTTTGAGAATCCCGTACTCTCGCGCCTTCTCCACCGTAGCCGTGTAAATCGTCAGCCCGGACACCGCCAGGCCGACTATGAAAGCCAGAACGAGAATCACTGTCAGGATGGGGATTACGTCGCCCAGAATGCGCTCCCGGGTAGCGGCCGCGAAGTCATCGCTGGTGATAGCCAGTACCCCCGGTTGCAGCGCCTCAATAACGGGCGCCAATTGGTCCCGCCGCTCGGGGTCTTTCAGTTGGAGGAGGAAGAAGGTCACGAACCCTTCCTGCTGCAGCATCGTCTGGGCCTGATCCAGGGTGACGAAGATCGCTTGCATTGCGACGAAGTCGCCGCCAGAGGATTTGCCCACGACCTTCAAGTCGAAGTCGCCGCCGCTTATGGTATCGCCTATCTCCACCCCGTAGCGGCGGCTCAACGCCTCATCCACGATGACCTCACCCGGCCCCGGAACGCCCTTCCCTTCCTCAATTCGCAGCGGCCCGCCTATCCCCGATTCAGGGTCGTAGCCCACCAGCTGCACGTCCATCTTCTTGCCGTCCTTGGTAACGGCCATGGGGCGCACTATCAGCGGGCTGAATCGCTCAACGGCATCGATCGTGGATAGCCCCCGGGAGCCCTCCTCCAGCGGCAAGATGGATGCCGCGCTCAGGAAGTCTGTGGTGCCGTCACGTGCGATCCAGATATCGGCCTGCACTTCCTCCACGAAGCCACCCACCTTCTCGTTCCAGCCGCGAAAGAGCGAGAGCAGCAGGCTGATCAGGAATACCGATAGGGCTACGCCGCCGACCGAGATCACCAGTCGAGTGCGCTCCGAGAACAGGTTCTTGCGGGCTACTAGAAGCATGGCGCGTGCCCGCCGGATACGATTACAAATTTCATAGCATAAACAGTGATCCCTATCACAGCGCCCGCGCCCCGCAGGCCGTATTCTGGCAACGAGTATAGCAGCGATGAATAGGTTACCATGGCGTCACGAATTGTCATCCTGACGGTAGGGTTACTCATAGCGCTCACGCTTCTGGCTGCAGCCTTGGTGGCCGTGGCAACCGTGCCGCGCTAAGACCTAGCTGCGCCCCGCGAGTCTGGCCTCCGCGCGCCTTAGGAGCGGATGCGCTGGGCGATCTCGCGTTCGTACTCCGGGAAGTAGCGCGCGATCACCGTTATGTCGAACTCGCCCAGGATCGACTCCTTGGGCTCCCGCTCCAGCAGAAACTCGAACGATTTCCGCACGAGCTCATCCGGGCCGCACGCCTCGCCGGCCAGCCGCTCATAATCGCCGCTGGTTAGCGTGACGCGGTGGCTGGTCTGGGAGCCGCCTTCGGACACGGTTACCTGGAACGTCCAGGGCTCGCCTTCGGACGTGGTCCGCACCTCGATCTCCGCCATCAAGCTCCTTAGGCGAAGCTCTTCGCCAGCTCCGCGTGTCTCTCGAGGATGGGAAGCGCCTCCTCCGCCGGCGCGGGCGGGAGCCAGAAGACGCATCGCTCCACGCCGGACTCGGCGTAGTGGCGAATGACCTCGGGCCGGGGAGGCGCGCCGAAGACGGTGACGGGGATGGGCCCCCGGCCAGCCTGATCCGCCAGCCGGTTCAGCTCGGCTATCCGCTCGGACAAGGGCGTCTCGTCACGTCCGGCGATGGGCATCCAGGCGTCGCCGTACTCCACCACCCGCTGGAACGTGTGGGGCCCGCTGCCGCCCACCAGGATAGGCGGGTGAGGCTTCTGGACCGGCTTGGGCCACGACCAGATGGGGTCGAAGTTGACGAACCGGCCGTGGAACTCGGCCTCGTCCTCGGCCCAGATCGCCTTCATCGCCAGGACGCGCTCGCGGAGGAGCTTCCAGCGCCGGGCCGGGTCCGTACCGTGGTTCTCCATCTCCTCCAGGTTCCAGCCGCCGCCGATACCGAACAGGAACCGCCCGCCGGAGATGAAGTCCAGGCTGGCCACCTCCTGGGCCAGCGTTATCGGGTCACGCTCCACCACAAGGCAGATGCCGGTGCCGATGAGGAGCCGCTCCGTGGCGGTGGCGGCGGCGCTCAGCGCGACGAAGGGGTCCAGGGTGTGGGAGTACTCACGCGGCAGATCAGCGCCGCCGGGCCAGGGGGTGCGCCGGCTGGCAGGAATGTGTGTATGCTCAGGGAAGAAGAGCGACTCGAAGCCGCGCTCCTCTACCGCCCCCGCCAGATCCGCCGGGCCGATCGCGTAGTCGGTTGGGAACATGGTGACACCGAACTTCATATTCACCTCGGATATGAGCTACGGGGGCAAAGCCGCTTCGACAACTCTACCATTTTGACGCAGCCTCAGCTAGGATATGCACGTCTCACACGATAGAAGGGGGAACAGATGCCGGAGCAGCGGGCGCCAGAACGAATCGAGCCTCAATCACTCGGCGATTACCTGGAGGTGATGAGCAAGGCGGTCTTCCAGGCCGGCATGTCCTGGAAGGTGGTGGAGGCGAAGTGGCCGGGCATTCGGGATGCGTTCCGCGGCTTCGACGCGCAGGCCGTCGCTCACCTAACACCGGATGATCTGGATGCGCTCACCCGGGACGAACGGGTGATCCGCAATCGCCGGAAGCTGGAGGCGGTCGTCAGCAACGCCGGCCGGATTCTGGAACTCGAGGCCGAGCACGGCACGTTCCGCGACTACCTACGCTCGCATGGCAGCTTCGAGGCGACGGCGAGCGACCTGCGCAAGCAGTTCAAGTTCCTCGGCGAGATGGGCTCCTACTATTTCCTCTACGTAGTCGGCGAGGAGGTGCCGCCGCACGATGAGTGGAAGGCTTCGCGGCGCCGTTAGGCGGCTCACCGCTTCACGGGAGAAGCGATTTCAGCCAAACCAAGATACATCGCTAGTGAGAAGGAGGAGGCGATGGCGAAACTGAAGATTCCCGCCGGTCCGGACGAGCTCACGCCCGAATGGCTCACCCAGGCGCTGCGTCAGACGGGCACCATTACGGACGCGACCGTTAGGTCGTTCGAATCGAAGACCATTGGAGAGGGTGCCGGCTTCATGGGACAGCTCGCTCAGGTGGCCCTGCTCTATGAGGGCTCCGAAGCCGGTGCGCCGCGCTCGCTCATCGCCAAGTTCCCCTCCGACATACCCGAGAATCGCGACATCGGCAATCACTTCCGCTTCTACGAGCGCGAGACCCGCTTCTACCAGGAGATCGCCGACGAGGTGGAGCTCCGGACGCCACGCTGCTACTACAGCGCCATGGACGTCGAAGCCGACGAGTATGTCATGCTGCTGGAGGACCTGGCGCCGGCCCGCGTTGGTGATCAGCTCGCCGGCTGCTCCCCCGAGGAGGCGGAGCTGGCTATCCGGCATCTGGCGAAGTTCCACGCCACCTGGTGGGAGAGTCCACGGCTCGCAGAGATCGACTGGATGCCGTTCGTCAGCGATCCGACGCAGGTGCAAGCAGTGGAGGACTCTTATCGGGACACGTGGGACTCGTTCCTGGGGCGGTTCGGCGACAAGTTGCCGGCGTCCATGGTGCGCATCGGCGAACGGCTCACAGATAACATTGCCAGCCTTATGGCCTATAACGCCGAACCACCGCGAACGATCATCCACGGGGACTACCGGCTGGACAACCTCTTCTTCGCAACCCCCGAGGGCGGAGACCCGCTGGCGGTCATCGACTGGCAGATCGCGTTCCGCGGGCGCGGCGTGTTCGACGTCGCGTACTTCATGAGCGGGGGCCTGCACCCCAAGGATCGAAAAGCCAAGGAGATGGAAATCCTGCGCTCTTACCACAACATCCTCACGGAGAACGGTGTCCGTGATTACAGCTTCGATCAGTGCCTGCACGACTATCGACTCTCAACCCTGTTTTGCCTCGTGTACCCGGTGATCGGGGGCGGCTCGGTCGACATGGGGAACGAACGAGGCGTCGCCCTTTGGGACTCGATCCTCCTACGGAACGTCGCCGCGATTCTCGACCTTGACGCCGGCGAACTGCTGGCAAAGTAACCTTGCCCAAAAAACTAGCCTCGTCCGCGCTGGGAGAGCTAAGAGCCGCCCTTCTTCCCAGATCCTCGATCGATCCGGCCGGAGTCAGGAGTGGCAGGGACCGCAGATGCCGTCTTCGGTGGCGTTCAGTTCCCTATGGTCCATCAGGCCCGCGCGCAGCTCGTCCTCGTCCACCCCGGCGAGCGCCGCGAGCACCAAGGGCGCGGCCACGCGAAGCGTGGCATCGAGCGCCAGGACCGACAGCAGGTTCAGGACAGCGAAGGTCTGGAAGGCCAGGTCGTAGCTCCCGAAGCGATCGTGAACCCAGGCGGTGTAGATCGGACCGAGGGTCCCGCCGGGCAGGAGGGCCAGGATCAGCGCCCCGTAGATCGCGGCCATGAAGCGCAGGCCGAAGCAGTGGGTCAGGATCAAGGGGTAGACGACGTCCCGGGCGGCGACGGAGAAGCCGAAGACGAGGATGAACACGGGCAGTAGGGTCGGATGCGGGAGGAACAGCAGGAGCACCGAGCTGAGGGCGAGCAGGGCGTAGTCGACCAGGAGTGCGATCTTGTGGTGAATCCGGTCCGCGATCAGGCCCAGCACCACCTTGCTCACGAGGCCGAGTCCAATCGCGTTGCTGAAGTACGCCGTCGCTTCGCTGCGCGGCATCCCCTCGTCGGTCAGGAAGAGCACCAGGTGCTCGAGCATGCCCAGGAAGTAGAAGAAGAAGCTGAA
>JADFRV010000126.1 GCA_022561095.1 Chloroflexota bacterium
ACCCAGGTGGTAGAGCTGCTGCTGGAGCGGCAGGCGGAGGGGGAGGGCTAAGCGGTTATTCCAGCGCGATCTCCCCGCTTTTGCCGCCCGTCTTGCGCACCAGCCTGATATCACCGATGCGGATGTCCCGCTGGGCCGCCTTGAGCATATCGTAGACGGTGAGCGCGGCCACGGAAACCGCCGTCAGCGCCTCCATCTCTACGCCCGTCTTCGCCGTGGTGCGCACCGTGGCGCTGATATCGACGGCGTTCCGCCCGTCGTCCGGCTCCAGCGACACGTCGATATGAGTGAGGGGCAGAGGGTGGCAGAGCGGAATGAGCTCGTGAGTACGCTTGGCGGCCATGATGCCGGCGACTTGGGCCGTTGTTAGCACGTCGCCCTTGGCCGCCCTGCCGGAGGTGACCAGCGCCAGCGTCTCCGCCTTCATGTAGACGGACCCTTTCGCCGTCGCCTCGCGGGCGCTGTCCGCCTTGGCGGAGACGTCCACCATGCGCGGGCGTCCGGACCGGTCGACGTGGCTCAAGTGAGGCCTACCTCCCGGTTTACTCTGCATCTGCGACTCCTAGAACGCGTTTCTCAGCCGGTACAAGTCGTTGAAGTACTCACTACCATTCAGGAACAGGACACCCACTGATCCATAGTCCAACTTTTCGAGCGCGTCTCCCCCGAAATGAACCGAGTAATTTCGAAGACTCCTCAGCAACAAAGCGATCTGGTTCATGCCGTTCCATCGAGGCATCGACAGATTGGCCGCTTTAATCTGGTTCGCGCATTGTGATCGAACTAGATCGAACGTCCGTGCCTGCACGATCTCCGCCCTTGGAGCGCCGTCGTCCAGTTCTTTCTGAAGAGTCGACGGTATGGATAAGGTGCCTGATGCGGCAATCGTGGTCGCCAACTCAAGCCACGCCCCTTCCGACGCACTTCCCAGCAGCACGCAAGCCGCGATGCGGAGATCCAAGCGATAGCACTCGACAGCTTCGCGCAGCGCAGACGCCACTCGCGCGTGCATATCTTCCGCGTTGATGCGCATCAGATATAGGTCGGGGTCGTGGAGCACAAATCCCTTAGCATCATGCTCCAACCCCTTAGGTGCAATCGTGTATTTGTGGGCTAGGAGAACGCTAAACTCTTCGAAAGTAAGACTGCCAGAAACGCTGGAAGAGGGGCTCGTTTGCTGTGTGAATGTGAGTCCCAGAGGTTGCTGCACCTGCATCGCCGTCATAGGGAAGACCAAACCGTCAGCCTGAAGCGATGCGAGCCCAAGCCTCCAAGCGATCTCCCATTTGAGGTATGCAGCCTGATCATCGGGTGGCAGATTCCTCAGCTGTTGATCTTGTATCAATTGTTGGCCCTGCGCGGCGTAGACGGCAAGTTTCAGTTCTTGCCAATCCGCTACCTCGCTCTCTGACAGCTTCTGGACTATAGCAGCCTTCGCCGCCGCGATCTCCGGGGCAGACGGTGATAGCAGGTTCTTGATCCGTGGTCTGTGCTGCTCGAAGGCCAATCTACCCGCCCACGTAGGACATCTCCACCTTGGAGAGGCCAGGCGTCGCGGTGGCGCGCAGCTCGGAGTAGCGGTCGTCCCGGACCTTCCAGACGGAGCGCAGGAAGGCAGCGATCTCTTCGTCCGTCTTGCCGGCGCGTAGGAGGGCGCGGAAGTCGTGGCCCTTGGTGGCGAAGAGACAGGTGTAAAGCTTGCCGTCGGCGGAGAGGCGAGCGCGAGTGCAGTCGCCGCAGAACGGCTGCGTAACCGAGGCTACGACGCCGATCTCGCCGGAGCCGTCCTTATAGCGATAGCGCTGCGCGACCTCCCCTCGGTAGTCGGGAGCGATCGGCTCAAGCGGCATCTCCGCGTTGATCATCTTGACGATCTCGGCGGCGGGGACGACATCGTCCAGCCGCCAGCCGTTGGAGCTGCCGACGTCCATGTACTCGATGAATCGGACGATGGCCCCCGTCCCGCGGAAGTAGAGGGCCATGTCTAGCACGCTGTCGTCGTTGACCCCCTTCTTTACGACCATGTTCACCTTGACGGGGGCGAGCCCCGCCTCGGCCGCTGCCTCGATCCCCTCAAGGACGCGCTCAACCGGGAAGTCGACGTCGTTCATCGCTTTGAATACGTCGTTGTCCAGTGAGTCCAGGCTCACCGTCACCCGCTGCAGACCGGCCTGTGTGAGGGCGTGTATCCTCGGTTTCAGGAGCGAGCCGTTGGTCGTCAGGGTAAGGTCCTCCAGGCCATCGACCCGCGCCAGCATGGCGATGAGCTTCTCGAGGTCGTTGCGCAGGAGCGGCTCGCCGCCCGTAACGCGGATCTTCCGCACACCGTGCGCGACGAACAGGCGGGCCAGCCGCGTGATCTCCTCGAAGGTCAGTATCTCGGCCCGAGGCAGGAACTGATAATCGCGGCCGAACACCTCCTTCGGCATGCAATAGGTACAGCGAAAGTTGCAGCGGTCGGTTACCGAGATGCGGAGGTCGCGGAGAGGCCGGTTGAGCGTGTCTAGCGGGCCGCCGCCGGAGGGCTTGGTCGAATCAACCGGCCTGGCTGGCGGGGCGGTCGGCGGTGTCGGCTCGGCGTTCTCGCTCATACAGTAGCTCTTTCAGCAGGGGTCTGACGCGCGCGGTAGCGCGGCCGCGGTGGCTGATCACGTCCTTCATGTAGGACGGCAGCTCGGCCATCGTCCGCGCCTGCTCCGGCAGGTAGAAGATCGGGTCGTATCCGAATCCCTGCTCTCCTCTAGGCTCAAAGGCGATCAGCCCCCGCACCTCGTCCTCGCATAACCGAACCTCCTCCGATCCCGGCTCGGCCAGGGCGATGACGCAGCGAAAGCGCGCCCATCGCTTCTCGGACGGGAGCTCCGCCATCTCGCCGAGTATGCGGGCGAACCGCTCCTCGTAGCTTGCGTCCGCTCCCAGGAAGCGTGCCGAACGCGCCCCCGGACCGCCGTCCATGGCGTCGATCTCCAGACCGGAGTCGTCAGCCAGAGTGACCAGGCTGCTGGCCCGGGCGCCGTTGAGCGCCTTAATCTTAGCATTCTCTTCGTACGTCTCGCCAGGTTCGTCGTCCGGTAGCGTCAGGTTGAGCTGCGCGGTCGTCACCACGTCCCAGCCGCAGCCGGCGAGCAGCCGCTCGAACTCGGAGAGCTTTCCGGGGTTGTTGGTGGCCAGCAACAAGCGGGGCATTCGGTTGCCAGGCTTACGGCCTGCCGCTAGGACGATGTAACCTTCGCTTCGTCGCGCAGGAAGGTCACCATTCGCTCGGCGATCTCCTCCCCCGCGTCTTCCTGCAAGTAGTGGCCGGCGTCGCGCACCACTTGGAATCGCCCGTTTGGGACCATGTTAGCGATGCGCTGCCCCTCCTCCACTTTGAAGGCGATGTCCTTATCGGAAAACATGACCAGAACGGGGATATCCCATTCCTGAAGCGTCCTATTGATCTCGGAGATATACTCGGCGTTGGGGTGATTGGTGTTGTCTGGAATCATCTTAGGGAAGGCGGCGATCCCCGCTCGGGTGGAGGCCGTCGGATGGGGCATCTTGTACTGCTCCATGGCTTGTGTATCTACGGGGCGTTTAAACATCAAGCCGCCACGAAACGCCATCTTTCGGAATAGGTCAAGCCGTCTCATCAGGAAGCTGGAGAAGCCGCCGCTGCGGAATATCAATTTGAAAATCAGGGGCATCGACGGGGGGGTGCGCACCAAGGTGTTGAGGATGACCAGGGCGCGCACGTTATCCCGGTGGTCGATGGCATAGCGGAGGGAAATGGGTCCACCCCAGTCCTGGCCGACGGCGATGACACTCTGTAGGTCCAGCTTCTCAATGAGGCCCGGAACCAGCTCAACATGCCTTCGCAACGTGTACGCGGACTCATTTTCGGGCTTATCCGAGAGGCCGAAGCCCATCAAATCGGGCGCGACGCAGCGGTACCCGGCAGCGACCAAGGGCGGGATCATCTTCCGATACAGGTAGCTCCAGGTGGGCTGGCCATGGACCATGAGGATGGGCGGCCCGGAGCCTTCGTCCACATAGTGAAGGCGGATGCCGTCTACCTCGTGGTAGTTCTCCTTGAATGGGTACTGGAAGCGCTCCGGCACATGACCTCCTTCGCCTACACCCATCTCTCCGAGGCAGCCCTTCGCCTAGCCTGGATACACCATTAGCCGATGGTCTACCCGCGGACTGAGCCCTATGCCTTGGCGGTCTCGCCTTCCTCCAGCGGCACCCAGCGCGACTTGAGCTTGCCCGCCACCACCGGCATCGTCGTGTACTCCATCTCCTCCAGGGGCAGACGGTGCGGCTCGAACGGGCCGTGGGAGCGCAGGTAATCGGCGATCACGTTCGCCTTCTCCCGCGCGTGGTCGTAGCCGGGGTCGTCGAACATGTCACGGGGGCCGATGAGCTTTCCGTTAGCGAGCTGGAAGCCGAGACAGGCGATGCGCGGCGGCCCGTCGAAGCGGCTGGGGTGGGCGTCCCTAAGAGCCACGGGCATCAGCGGCCCGTGATGAGAGCCGCGCATCCAGCCCTCCACGATGAACGGGGTTGTGAACGGCTCTATCACCTCGCCCACGGCCGGGAAGTTCCCCTGCGCGCGCACGACCATCGCCGGGTCGTCCTTGCCCACGTAGCGCCCGGCGATGAGGGAGAGCTTGTCCGTGCTGGACACGGCGCCCACCTCGCCGGTGTTGCGGGAGTATACCTTCTTCACGGCGTATCGGCTAGGCGCGCCCAGGAAGATAAGCAGATCGTATATCTCCTCCGGCGCGTTGAGCGTGATCTTCACGTGCTCGCGCACGTCCTGAATCTCGAAGGCGAACCCCTCGTGCAGCCCCTCGGCGATGATCAGGCCGGGGCTGTTGAACGGGTCAGCGAACATCTTGTACAGGGGCAGGTTGAACGCCCCGGCGGAGGTCTTGTCGGCCATGAACACAAGGATCGGCTCTGAAGGCCGCTCCTCTATCTCCATCTCCGCCGAGCCGGGGCCGGCGCCGCGGATGTTGCCGGAGAAGGCGTCCACTAGCAGGTCCTGGCCGGCGCCGTACAGCTTCAGCTTCTTGGCCAGCTCCGTGCCCTTCGTGAACGTGTCCCAGCACAGCTTGTGGACCTCCTCGCTGTCCTCACCCCGCTCGTGGGTCATGATCAGGAACATGTCGTCCCCGCAGTGGCTGACGTGATGATCGACGAGGAGGCCGCTCTGCTTCGCCTTCTCCATCTCCTCGCGACCGAGATCGAGGATCTCAGGGTGAGATTCCGAGTGCCCGACGTAGCCGCCGATGTCCGCCTTGATGACGCTTACAGTAACCACACATGCACCTCCACTGAGTTGGGATTATCGTTTACGAAGCCAGGGCTCGAGCACCGTCCTCCAGGCCCGCAGCTATTGGGCGCTACTGCGGTATTGTATAGACGGATCGCCAACACGACATCTTACGGGGCAGGCCACAGGGTGTCAAGGAAAGACCAGTTCGCCCAGGCGCCTCGCGGAATCACGCCTTTGGAGAGCAGTACCGCACCCTCAAGGGTGTGGCATCAATCCGTATCGAAGCCGCAGCCTTCAGGCTGCGGTCGGGTATCGTCCCTCGTTCATGCCCCGAAAGGATGAACGAATGGCACGCTATACCACATCCTCGGCGGCCCGCGAGGCTTACTCCCTATCCCAGTTCCTCCAGCACCGCTTCCGCCAGCCGGCGCGCCGTCCGCCCGTACTCGCCGTGCTGCGGGCTCTCTGGCCTCGCCAGAAGCTGCTGGACCTGACGCCGCAGCGCCTCCGTCCTCTCCCTCGCCAACCCCTCGTTCAGCGGCTTGAACGCCTGCAGCTTGCGGGGCCCCTCGCGTCCCCCCTCGGAGATGTACCAGTCGCGGAAGGAGCGGCAGCCCACTCGAAACAGGAGATAGCCAAGCGGCGAGGCCACCGGCGGATAGTCCAGCCCCAGGATTCGCTCGCTCTCCTTCTGTGCCGGCGAATCGTACTCCACCATCAGGTGGCCGCCGGCCGGCACCAACGTGGACAGCGCCCGGAACAGCTCCTCCTCCAACCCCGCCGCTCGCAGGTCAGCCGCCACACCCCGAATACTGGGCGCGGGCTCGTAGCGGATCACCTCCAGCCAGTTGTAGCCGGGGTACGGCCCCGAGTTGTGCAGGCCGAAAGCGACCGGCTCCTCGCTCATGCGTCCCGCCGAATCGACGAGGAAGAGCTGCAGGTAGCGCGCGCCCACGCTGTTCTTAGGCCCCAGCAGGGCGAGAAGCCGGTACGGCCCCAGCGAGAGGCCCTGCAGCCGGCCCAGCGGGTGCTCCTCCTCCCCTGCGAGGGCCCAGGTGCGGGAGAGCAGCGCCTCCAGGCGGCGCTTGTCCTGGGGATGACTGGGCAGAGGTGGCTCCGGCACGAACCCCATTATAGGGGGGAGCGCCTGGAGACAGCACGCCCCTACAGTGCTATAATCGCGCCGCCGCAGCCACGCTTTCCCCTTCCTCGAAACGCCATGAACTATCGCCAGTCCATCGACTACCTCCTCTCCTTCGCCGACTTCGAGCGCAGCGGCCGCTTCCAGCACCG
>JADFRV010000127.1 GCA_022561095.1 Chloroflexota bacterium
TTTAGCCCGTTGACAACGGTTTGGAATAGTGCTAGTTTGCCGCCGGATAAAGTCAAAGTAGCTCGTCCAGGAGGTAAAGGCTATGACAGGTCAACAAATGCGGGTGGCGGAACCGGGGGATCGACTCCTGCGAGTGTCCGAAGTTGGCGCGTTACTCCACCTGTCCGACGGCTCCGTGCGGGGTTGGCTGAGGAGGGGCTACCTTCGGCATGTGGTTTTGCCATCGGGGCAGCGTCGGATTCCTCAATCCGAAGTCGACGCCGTCATGCGGGGAGAGAAGAGCGGGTAGACGACAAAAACCGCCCGATAAGGGCGGCCTTGCCAAAGCACCCAACCAAAGGCGAACTTCAATGTTTAGCATACACCAAACCCGGTGCGCCGCGATGACCAGGCTGACGTGCTGCGGCCCCGTAGAGCCCGTGCTCGCCTGGAAGTACATGGCCGATGGCCGAGCGCACCTCGGCGGCTATTGTCCGCGCTGTGGCAAGTGGATCAAGTGGCTGAGTCAAAACGCGGAATGGCTCGCTCAGGCACCGCCGCTTTCGCCCGCGTGGGGGGCGAAATGAGCACGACCGCCACGATGATCCCCGAAGAGTTGAAGGAGCTTCCCCAGTGGGTCGTGTGGAAATACGAGGAGCCCGACGGCAAGCCCACGAAGGTGCCGTACACCTCCACCACGAGGGTGAAGGCGTCAACCACTGATCCCGCTACCTGGGAGACGTACGAGAAGGCATTGGCCGCGAGTGGGGATTGGGACGGCATCGGCTTTGTGTTCACAGGAGATGACCCGTTCGCCGGTGTGGACCTAGACCACTGCCGCAATTCAGAGACTGGGGAGATCGACCCGGAGGTCCGTGAGATTGTCGGCCGCCTGGACTCCTACACCGAAGTGACGCCATCGGGCACCGGCCTGCACGTGATCTGTCGCGGTGCCTTGCCGCCCGGTGGGCGCAAGAAGGGCACCTTGGAGGTGTACGACTGCGCCCGCTACTTCACCGTCACCGGCAGGCATCTGGAGGGCACCCCCACCACGATTGAGGAGCGCACCGAGCAGTTAGCGACAGTCCACGCCCGCTACTTCGGCAAGGCGGAAGCGAAAGCGCCAAAAGCGAAAGTCGCTGCCAGCCTTCTCCACGACGCGGAGCTTCTAGAGAAGGCCAGGGCGGCGAAGAACGGGGCGAAGTTTACGGCGCTGATGGGCGGGGACACGAGCGGCTACGACTCACAGTCGGAGGCTGATGGGGCGCTCTGTTCACTTCTTGCGTTCTGGAGCCGTGACGCTATCCAGATAGACCGGCTGTTCCGCCAGTCCGGCCTCTACCGGGAGAAGTGGGACGAACGGCACTACGGCGACGGCCACACCTACGGGGAGGGCACCATAGAGGGGGCGCTGGCGCTGACGACGGAGGCCTACACCCCAGGGCTCCAGCGTGAACAGCAGCGTAACGGGCCGGAGCCCAACGAAAAAACGGAAGGGAAGCCGCTCCTTAAGACGTTGCGAGTCCTAGCGGTTGCCGAGATAGAGGAGCCGGGCCCGCGCCAGTGGCGCATTCAAGACCTCGCGCCTGAACACTACCCGGCGAGTATCTACGGCGACGGCGGGCAGGGCAAGTCATTCCTCGCGCTGGCCGCCGGGACAACCGTGACCGTCGGCGGGTCATTTTTAGGAATGCCGACCATCAAGGGCAAGACGCTGTACCTGGACTGGGAGTTAGACGCGGAGGAGTTTGCCCGGCGCGCCTATCAGGTTGCCAGGGGCATGGGGCTAGACGGGCCGCCCGCCGATCTCCTCTACGTGAACGCCTCTCTCCCGCTCCTGTCCATCAAGGCGGAGTTAGAGAACGAGGTGCGAACTCGCGGCATCAACTTCCTGATCATTGATAGCCTTGGGGCTGCTGCTGGCGGTAACCCCAACGCGCCGGAGCTGATGATCCCTACCCTTCAGATGCTCCGCGACCTGGGGAAGTCCAGCCTCGTGATCGACCACCAGTCCAAGATGCAGGAGGGGCAGCACTACGAGAACAAGACCGCCTACGGCAACGCCTACAAGGGGTTTCTGTCCCGGTCGGTGTGGCAGATCGAGAAGGGGGAGAGTGAAGAGCGGCACACCCTTGAGCTTCTCATGCGACCTAAGAAGGCGAACTTCGGGCCGCTTATGGAGCCGGTCGGGGTGAAGATCACCTTCGGCAGCACTACCGTCAAGGTTGAGCGCGTCGACGCGGCGGACGTCCCCAGCCTTGTGGAGAAGCTGCCGCTTGGAGATCAACTGTTGGCCGAGCTGGCGGAGGGAGAGGCGAGCGTAGATGAACTAATAGCGTCAACCGGCAAGCCCAAGGGGACGGTTCAGAACCAGTTAACGCGACTTCGCAGGGCGAGCAAGATCGTCACAATTGACGGCACTTGGCACCTGAATCGGAGCCCGAATCCCGAATCCCAATCCCTTATAGGACGGGATTCGGGATTCGTATCTGAGGGGGGCGCTGACCCCCGCACCGAAATCCCGCACCTCGTGGAGTCGTTGGGCTGGCCCGCCGTCACCCTGGGAGAGCGTCAGGTCAATGGCCGCGCCAGAAGCATGGGCGTCCCGGCGGGGCGCGCCGCCTGGGAGATGGCGGTGAAGAACTGGCCGCCCGATATGTTGCGTGAACTGCTGGAGAAGCTGAAGGGGGGTGAATGATGAGGAAGACGGCAGCTTTCCTGGCGTCTTCGTGATCTGCTGTAGCCGCCGTAGGGGCTCCCAGGGGGCGTCCTCTGGGGCCGTGTCCATTGCGGTCCTCCGCCCTCCGGCTGCCGCGAGGGGTCATGACTAAAGAAGAGGCCCGCCCTGGATGACTCTCAGGACGGGCCAGCAAAAGGAGCGCAGCCATGACGACGGCTACACGAGAAATGATAGCACGGAGGGAACCAGTGTTTGGCCAGCACGATCTACGTCGTGTCCTTGAGGCCGCCACTCGAACGCTACTAGGGCGCACGTTGGCGGCCAGGCTGGAGAGGCGTCTCACCAGGGCCGAACTCCAACTCCTTACTGCCTGCGACGCCATCAACGAACTCGTCCGAGGCGAGTATGGCGAAGACGGCAACGGTGACCCTGTGGGCGACCTGCTGGTGCGGGAAGTTCCCGGCCTGCCCACGTATCACCAACTGCGGCTTGGTGGGGGGAATGGGAAGTAGATTGAGAGAGGCCGGCGATGACGCCTGACTCTCTGCTTTTGCGTCCGGCGGAGGTAGCCGAGAGGCTGTCTCTGTCACGCTCGATGGTCTATGAGCTGCTGTTGCGGCGCGAGATCGAGTCCATTCTGATCGGGCGCAGCAGGCGCATACCACTGGAGGCGTTGACCGCCTACATAGATCGCCTGCGACGCGAACAGGGGGGTTGACAAGGATACCACGTAGGGATACCCTGTATGGCGAAAGGAGGGCTGAATGACTACCATCAAGAAACTGCACTGTCTCCGGTGTGGGCACGATTGGTATCCTCGCAGTCCTGAGAAGCCGCCACGGTGCCCTAACCCGAAGTGCCGGAGTCCCTACTGGGACAGGAAAAGGAGGGCGTAATGCGAGGAAAAGGTGAGGGAAGTATTTTTCGCCGGAAGTCTGACGGGAAGTGGGTCGGCTCCCTGCACCTCGGTTACGGCGGCGGGAAGCGCCAGCGCCGGGTGTTCTACGGCGCAACGCAGCAGGATGTCCGACGCAAGCTCGCTGAGGCCACCCGGAACCACGAGCGCGGTCTGACGCCGCCCCCGGAGCGGGTGAAGCTGGGGGACTTCCTGCAACGCTGGCTAGACGATACCGCCCGCCATAACGTCAGGCCCTCTACCCTCCGAGGTTACGAGGTGTCGCTGCGGCTACACATTATCCCAGAGATCGGGCACCTGAAACTTGCTCGGCTTAGCGCCGACGATCTGGACGGCCTCTATTCTAGGCTGCTGGACAAAGGGCTGGCCCCGAAGACTGTCCGGTTGGCCCACGCCGTTCTCCATCGCGCCCTCTCCCACGCGCAGCGCCGGGGTGCCGTAACCGTCAACGCCGCCTCCAACGTGGACGCCCCGTCCGCGCCCAGGAAGGAGTTTCGCACCCTCTCACTGGAGGAGGCGTCACGGCTGCTGCAAGCGGCCCTCCCAGACCGCCTGTACGGCTTGTACGTCCTGGCCTTGACCTGTGGACTGCGGCAGGCGGAATTGTTGGGGCTCAGGTGGGCCGACGTAGACCTGAGCGGGTGCGTCCTCTCCGTCCGGCAGCAGGTCTACCGCCTGGGCGGGGAGTGGCGCTTCACGGAGCCGAAGACTAAGGCGGGCCGCAGAACTGTCTCACTGAGCGGGTCGGCGGTGGAGGCGTTGCGGGAGCGTCGGCTGGCCCAGAACGCCGAGCGCCTGCGGGCGACCACCTGGGCCGACCTTGACCTCGTATTCTCCAACCGGCTGGGCCGTCCGATAGAGAAAGGCAACCTCCTACGGCGTTCATTCGCGCCGCTCTTGGAGAAGGCCGGTCTGCCCCACATCCGGTTCCACGATCTGCGCCACACCTGCGCCTCCTTGATGCTGGCGGAGAACGTAAACGCGAAGGTCGTCTCCGAGATGATGGGTCACTCCTCCATCACCGTCACGCTGGACGTGTACTCGCACGTCCTGCCGACCATGCAGGCCGACGCAGCGGAGCGGATGGGCAGGTTACTGACGACCGCCAGCGGTTAAGGGGTATCGTCTTGAAGGATCGATAGACGGGCTACATAATGGGCTACATTTCGCCCACCAGACGACTTCGACCCCCTCAATGGGGGTCGATTTCGTATCTAAACAGTGGTGCCGGGGGGCAGATTTGAACTGCCGACACCGCGATTTTCAGTCGCGTGCTCTACCCCTGAGCTACCCCGGCACCATCCGCATTCTAGGTACGGCTCCATAGCAGCGTCAAGGCGAACAGGCTGACCCTAAGACCGTCCTGGAGTACAATTCCCGCAGCGCGCCTGCCTGCCGGTAGGCAGGTCCGCTGCCGCCGGGGGAGGTACGCATGAAGGTCGGCACCATCACCGAGACCAAGATCGAAGAGTATCGCGTGGGCCTCACGCCCCAGGGCGTGCGAGCCCTGAGCCGGGCTGGCCACCAGGCGTTCGTGCAGCGCGGCGCCGGCCTGGGCTCCACCTTCCCGGACGAACAGTATGAGGCTGCCGGAGCGGCCCTCCTCCCAACCGCCGCCGAGGTAGCTCGGAGCGTGGACATGCTGGTCAAGGTGAAGGAGCCCCTGCCGCCGGAGTACCCGCTTCTCCGCTCCGGCCTTATCCTTTTCACCTACCTCCACCTGGCGCCGCTGCCTGAGCTTACCCGCGCCCTGCTGGAATCCGCCGTCGACAGCGTCGCCTACGAGACCGTGCGCAGGCCGGACGGCTCGCTGCCGCTCCTCTTCCCGATGAGCCAGGTAGCCGGCCGTATGGCCGCTGAGGTCGGCGCTCAGCTCCTGAAGAAGCCGGGCCCCGGCCGCGGCAAGCTCCTCGGTGGCATCACCGGCGTGGCGCCGGCGCGCGCCGTCGTCCTGGGCGCCGGCACGGTGTCCACCGCCGCCTGCCGCGTCCTCGTAGCCCTGGAGGCGCGGACCACGGTGCTCTCCCGTGATCTGCGGCGGCTGTTCGCCCTGGAGTCGCAGTTTCGGGGTCGCCTCAGCACGCGGGTGATCAACCCGGCGGCCCTTGCGGAGGAGCTTGAGGGCGCGGACCTGCTCATCAGCGGCGTCCTGGTGCCCGGCGATGTCGCTCCCAAGCTCGTCAGCCGCGAGATGGTGCAGTCTATGGGCTCTGGGGCGGTGATCGTCGATGTCTCCGTCGACCAGGGAGGTGTATGCGAGACTTCGCGTCCGACGACTCACGCCGAGCCGACGTATGTGGAGGAGGGCGTGCTCCACTACTGTGTGGCCAACATGCCGGGCGCGGTGCCCCGCACCTCCACGGAGGCCCTCACCGCAGCGACGCTACCCTACGTGCTCCGTCTCGCCGACCTCGGCCTCGATGCCCTCCGCGAGGACGCGACCCTGGCGGCGGGGGCGAGCACTATTCGCGGTAAGCTGGTGAGCCAGCCGGTGGCCGAAGCCCAGGGGCTGCCCTACACACCCCTGGAGCAGGCGTTGTGACAGGGTGCTCGTGCTATAATTCATCAAGCTATGCCCCCGCTCCTCATCGCCGCTCCCGCCCCCCTTAGCGGCAAGACGACCGTTGCTGTCGCCCTCGGCCAGCGCTTCACGGACACCGGCCGCACCGTCGCCCTCTTGCGCCTCTCTGGCGGTGATCACGCCGCGGACGACGCTACGCTGTTCGCCGGCCTCGCCTTCAACGTCAGCCGTCGGCCCGAGCCCGTCGAAGCTGCGGCTGTAGCGGTCGCTGATGCAGACCTCACGCTGATCGAAGCGCCGGCGGGCGATCCTCGCCAGGCGGCGGAACGTCTCTCCGCCAAAACGGTGGTTGTGGTGGCGTACGCCGATCCTTTGCCCGCCGACATCCCTTCCTTCTGTGAGGCGATGGGCGACTCCTGCGCCGGCGTCATCATCACCCGTGTTCC
>JADFRV010000128.1 GCA_022561095.1 Chloroflexota bacterium
GAGGCCGCGGCGGCTACAGGGAACGACGCGCGGGGGTAAGTTTCAGCTTTGGAAAGCGATGCCAGCGCGGGCGGCTGCAGGGGTGGTCGGGCGAGCTGTCGTTGCGGGTGGAAAACGTATCGGTCAGTGACGTGGACGTGTTCGCTTCCCGCGAAATCCGCGACGACGAGGGCTCGAACATTATGACCAGTATCAAGGCGACCATGGTGCGCGATCGGACCGACAACCGCTTCGTACCTACGTCGGGTGACCGGCTTCGGCTGGGCTATGAACAGTTCGGTCTGCTCGGCGGGGATCACTTCTTTGGTAAAGCCCTGGTCGCGCAAGCTGATCCCCACCATCGCACGGGTCGCCAGCTTCGCCAGCGGCAACCCCACCGCCGCCAGCGATGCCCTCCAGGTGCTGGTCCCCACGCTCTTTCACGCCTACGACATCATGAAGGGTGGGGGCCATGGTCCCTAGGAGCCTGCCCGCCTCAAATGCCGGGACCTCACCTGCCTGTTGAGCTGCTGCCGGTACTCTTTTTCTTCGTGGCGCTCATGTATTCCAGCGTCGGTCTGGGTGGCGGATCGTCCTA
Source organism: Chloroflexota bacterium (assembly GCA_022561095.1). Classification (GTDB taxonomy): domain Bacteria; phylum Chloroflexota; class Dehalococcoidia; order SM23-28-2; family RBG-16-64-32; genus JADFNQ01. The sequence goes on from JADFRV010000128.1 coordinate 578, forward strand.
TACCGCTCTGATGGTGATCTTCGGGCTCAGCCACCGGGTGATTCCCACCACCTCGCTCACACTCAACTTGCTGGTGAGCTTCCTTGGCATGGTAAACTTCTGGCGCGGGGGCCACCTATCGTTACGTCTGGTGGCCCCCTTTCTGCTGGCCTCTGTGCCCCTGGCATACCTGGGTGGCGCGCTCAGCCTCTCCCAGGAGCTATTTCACTGGCTCCTGCTGGGCAGCTTGGTGCTGGTGGCGGCGCGCATCTACCTGTGGCGTGGCCAGTCCCTGGAAACCAGTCTCACCCCGGGCCAGCGCTGGGCCGTGTCGCTGAGTTTGGGGGGCGCCCTGGGCTTTATCGCCGGCACGGTGGGCATCGGCGGCGGCATCTACCTGGTGCCGCTTATCCTGGCCTTAGGCCTGGCGGCTGAAAAGGAGGCCGCCGCCGCCGGGGCTATCTTCATCTGGAGCAACTCACTCGCCGGGGTCATCTCCCGGACCCAACGGGGCACTTTCGAGACCGCCACCATCCTGCCGTTGGCCGTGGCGGTGGTGGCCGGCGGCTATCTGGGTTCGCGCCTCGGCGCCACCCGCCTGGGGCCCGACACCATCCGGAAAACGCTGGGTGTCATCATTCTCATCGGCATTGTTTTTCTCATCGGGCGGCTCATATGATCTCGGTGGCCCAGGCACATGAGTCGATTCAGGCGCATCTGAACCCGCCGCAACCGGGCGAATCGGTCAGTTTTCAGGCCGCTGCGGGCCGCGTTTTGGCGCAGGACATCGTGGCCACCATGCCCCAGCCCCGTTTCACCAACTCCGCCATGGACGGCTTTGCAGTCCGGTCAGCCGACACGGCGACGGCCAGCAATGAACAGGCCGTGCCCCTGCGCGTCACGGGGGTTGTGTCGGCGGGGGATGGTGGCGAGCTGGCCATCAAGCCGGGGGAGTGCGCCCAGGTCATGACCGGCGCTGCTCTGCCGCAAGGGGCCGATGCGGTGGTGAAGGTAGAGGACACCGCCGGCTTCGGCGCCGACACCATTCACATCGAGTCGCCTATCGACGTCGGTCACTTCGTCCGTCAGCGGGGCGAGGAGGTGATGCAGGGCCAGCTCTTGGTGCCCGCGGGCACCCGCGTTACCGCCGGCGAGATCGGCATGCTGGCAACCTACGGCTACGCCCAGGTGGAGGTCGCTCCCCGGCCCACTGTGGCTCTGCTGGTCACGGGCAACGAGCTGGTTGAGCCCGGCGTGCCCCTGGCGCAGGGACAGGTTTACAATTCCAATCTCCACGTCCTCGCCCGGTTGGCCGCTCAGGTGGGCGCGGAGGTGGTCCACACCCGCACCATCGGCGATGATCCGGCCGCGCTGCAGGTCTTCCTGAACGAGGCGCTGGAGGCCTGCCAGGTGGTGGTCACCTCCGCGGGCGTTTCCATGGGGCAGGCGGATCACGTTCGCGCGGCGCTCGACGCGAGCGGCAATCCCTTGTTCGAGACCTATGCGATCCTGACGTGCTCGGATCTGGAGAATTGCCTGCCCGAGTTCGTCGAGGACCCCGATCCCGTGCTTCGGAACGCGCGCGCGGTCAACCGGGCGGCCGGCGAGGCCGGCTTCGACATGCTCGACGCGCCGGTCTCGGGCGGCGTGACGGGCGCCGGGGCGGCACGCTCACCTTCATGGTCGGCGGCGGCGAGGCGGCCTTCGCCCGTGGCGCGCCGGTCCTCGCGGCCATGGGCAAGACGATCGTCCACGCCGGCCCGGCGGGCAACGGCCAGGCGGCGAAGATCTGCAACAACATGATCCTCGGCGCCTCGATGATCGTCGTCGGCGAGGCGTTCATGCTCGCCGAAAGCCTCGGCCTCGACGCCCAGAAGCTGTTCGACATCTCGTCGAAGTCGTCGGGCCAGTGCTGGTCGATGACGAGCTACTGTCCGGTGCCGGGCCCGGTGCCGGCCTCGAGCGCCAGTTCCGTCACCGGCCGGGGCGGGCCTTCGGCCAGGATCTTCAACACCCGTTCCCGGGCCTTGGTCTTGCGGAACCCCTCGGCCTTGGGGTTCAGCGCATAGGCGCTCACCGGTTTCGGCGGGTTCAGCGCCTCAGGCACGCTCATCGCCATTTTCAACACCGCGCCGGGGGCGCTGAGGGTATAGCGCGCCACCCAGTCGATGAACCGGCGGCAGACCTCGGGCAAGGGCGGACAGTCGAGGCGGGCGAAGACGTCTTTCATTTTCGCCTCGGCAACGCCGCCTTCGGCTTTTCCCCAGACGACGCCGGTGGCCTTGCGGGCGCCCAGGGGAACGGTAACGCTCGTGGGCCAAAGGGAAAGTCTACTTCGGGCGGCGTCAGCGTCATGGCTCAGGTCGCCGGCACCCGCTCCCGCGAGCCCGTGGGCGCAGGCAATCGAAAGGTGGGCCGCAACGAGCCCTGTCCATGTGGCAGCGGACGCAAGTACAAGAAGTGTTGCGGGAGCGGCCAGTCTATCTAAAGGTTGGAACGATGACCCGTCGCGCAGCTTCCCCTGATTGCAGCCCGCAGGTAGACGATCTCCTCGCCCGGCTGCGGGAGTTGGTGGAGAGCGGTGAGCGCCACTGGTTCACGGCCGTCTTGGAGGGGGCGGGGCAGTGGCCGCTTGCCGAAGAGGTGGTGGACGGCCGCCGCTACCGCTACTTGATCGGCGGCGAGGCGTTCGATTGGTTGCTGCTGGCGGAGCGGCTGTGTAAGGCGCTGGCGGACGTGACTCCTCAGGATGAGCGCGAGGCGCTCCTGATGCACGGGCGCTTTCCCATTGAGGTATCCGAAGAGGAGTTTCGCCGGCTGCTGGGGCCCGCTAAGCACCGCGCACACCTTAACTTCTTCTACGGAGTTCAGGTGGAGCAGGCGCTACAGCTAGGCGTCGCTCAGGAGGTGCACAAGGAGCAGCAGTGCCAGATATGGGAGAACGGCCACATCGACGAGGAGGTCTGCAACCGCATCTACGGCGCCACCCGTCAGGAGCTGTTAGAAAAGTTCCGTCAGACGGATGGACTGTCCGGCGATGAGCTCTCCTCGGGCGGCTCGCACGAGTTCACGTACTGGCTATTCAAGCACAGAGTGAGTAACGCCGACCCGGCGCGGGTCGCCAGCGACACCCGTAAGGGCCTGGCGATGCTCTCCCGGTTGCCATCGGGCGGACGCCATTAGCATCGAAGCGCAATGCGCGAAAATCTGACGTCAATTGATGTGCTGCGGGCTTGACATTGAGTGAGTATTCGCCTATAAAAAGTATCGAGTTAGCCCGTATTACAGTTGCTTCCACGGCGTCCTTGGAGACGAAGGCCAAACGGTTATCGTCCTGAGAGGAGGAGACCATGGCTTCTGAAAGCCGTTACTGGACTCGGTTCTGGAGGAAGCGGCTAAGCCGCCGACGGCTGATGCAGGCGACAGGCATCAGCGCTGCCGGATTGGCGGTGGCGGGAGTCGTCGGCTGCGACGACGACAACGGAGGTCCGGGGGCCACCGCGACGGCGCCCGCAGCGACCGCCACCGAGGCCGGGCCGAAGATGGGCGGCACCCTTACAGGGCCGCTGGTCGGCCTCTCCACCGGCAACCCGCCCTCCCTCGATGCCACGAGGCAGACGACCTTCCTGGCCCAGATCCCCGCCGCCTACCACTACAGCCGGCTCGTTAAGTTCGTGCCGCCCACACCGCAGGAAGTGAACGGCGTGCCCAGCATCCCCATTGACTTTAGCAACGTCGAGGGCGACGCAGCCGAGAGCTGGGAGATCACGGATGACGGCACGGTGTTCACCTTCAAGATCCGCGACAACCTGATGTTCCACCCCCCACTCAGCCGGCCCGTAACCGCCCAGGACATCGTGGCGGCGATCGACGTGTTCGCCGCGGAGTCACCCAACCGCGGCAACTGGCTGTCCCAAGTGGAGAGCGTGGAAGCGACGGACGACAAGACGTTGGTCATCACCCTCAGGCAGCCTTTCGGCCCCGCGATGCAGGTGCTGTTCGGCAACACCGACGGCGGGCCCTGGATCGTCCCCACCGAGGTACTGGAGGACGAGGCAGCATCCAACACGGCGCCGATCGGGTCCGGCCCCTGGATATTCGAGAGCTGGGAGCCGGACGTGGTGATCAAGTGGCGGAGGAACCCCGAGCACTACGACGCGCCCAAGCCGTACGTAGATGCGCTCGAGGCCACACTGAGCGGTGACCCGGAGGTGATCATCCAGAACCTGGTGCAGGGCAACTTCACTAACAGCCTCTGGTCGGCCGAGATATGGGAACGGGGTCTGAGTGAGATGCCGAACGGCCAGTTCTTCACCGGCCCAGAGCAGGTGTGGGGCGGGGCCTACTTCAACTTCGGCCGCCCGCCGTTCAACGACAAGCGGGTGCGGCAGGCGCTCTCGATGTCTGTCGACCGCCCTGGCATTTTGGGTGCCCTGGACCAGCCGGGAGCGGCCGGCGGCGGCGGCGGACTGACCCACGTCGCCCAGTTCGCCAACTTCTACGTCGACCCGATCAACGACGCGGCCACCTTCGGCGACAACGCCAAGTACTTCACGCGCGACGTGGAGGGGGCCAAGGCGTTGCTGGCGGAGGCCGGCTTCCCCAACGGCGTGGACCTGACAGCCCAGTCCTCCAGCATCTACGGCCCTGGCTTCGGCGCCCAGATGGAGGCGTTCGCGGCCAGCGCCAAAGAGGCCGGCTTCCGAATACAGATCAACCAGGGAGAGTACGGGGGCTACATCAGCACTACCTTCTTCGGCGTCCTGGGGGATAACGAGATGGGGTTGGCGCCGCTCATGGGCAGCCCCATGGACCCCCACAACATCTTCTTCACCATCTTCCACCCCTCCAGCGCCCGCCACAACTGGGGGCTAACGGCCGACGTGGAGGGCTCGCACCCCACTGACCCGGGGGATCTGCCTATCGCAGACAGCCCCTCGCCCGCGGGCGACGCCGCCCTGCTCGATCTCTGGAACAAGCAGGCGGCGGAGACAGACTTCGATACGAGGGTGGAGCTGGTCAGGGACGTCCAGCGGATGATGGCGGAGAGCATGTACCTGGTCCCCTGGACGGGAGTCTCCACCGCCTCCATCTTCCAGCCTAACGTAAAGAACGTCCAGCTCATCCGCGGCTACGGCTACGGTTCGGAGACGGCGCCCGGCCTCTGGCTGGACCAGGCGTAGAGGAGGAGAGCGGGAGGAGGTGGCGGCGGCCTAGAGCGCTGATATGCGTCAGTATATCGTTCGTCGGGCGCTGCTTATCGTACCCACGATACTGGGCGTGAGCCTGCTCATCAGCGGCCTTCTCCAGATGCTGCCGGGGAATGCGGCCGATATCATCCTGGCAGAGTCCGGGGGCTTCAACACCAATCTGACCAAGGAGAAGATAGAATCCGACCTGGGGCTGAACAAGGAGTTCCTGGGGGTGAGTCAGCTTGGGTTCCTGACCCAGTGGGGTGAGTGGATGGGGGGCGTCGTCCAGGGGGACTTCGGCCAGTACTTCCGCGGCGGCAAGCCGATTTCGCGAGAGCTGGAGGCTAGGCTGCCGGTGACGTTGCAGCTGGCGGGGATGGCGATGGTGCTATCGCTCATCATCGCCATACCGATCGGTGTCCTCTCGGCCATCAGGCAGGACACGCCCATCGATTACGTTGCCCGCAGCTCGGCGATCTTCATGCTGGCCGTGCCCGGTTTCTGGTTGGGCGTGATCTTCTTCGTGCTGGTGGGGCGGTGGGCGGGCTGGCTGTTACCGCCCGTGATCTACCAGGACCCCTGGGAGAGCTTAGGCGGCAACTTGAAGCAGATGTGGGCGCCGGCGACGATCCTGGCCTTCGCCCTGGCGGGAGGCGTGATGCGCATCACCCGCGGCCAGATGCTGGAGGTGCTGCGCCAGGACTACATCAGGACGGCCTGGGCCAAGGGCCTCCGAGAGCGAACGGTGATAGTGCGGCATGCCGTAAAGAACGCCTTCATCCC
>JADFRV010000129.1 GCA_022561095.1 Chloroflexota bacterium
AGCGGGAGGGTGCCGTGGGTGTTCACCTCGTCGCCGTCGCTGAGCCCGTCGCCATCGGTGTCGGGGTTGAGCGGGAGGGTGCCGTGGATGTTCACCTCGTCGCCGTCGCTGAGCCCGTCGCCATCGGTGTCGGGGTTGAGCGGGAGGGTGCCATAGAAGTTCACCTCGGCGCCGTCGTTAAGCCCGTCGCCATCGGTGTCGGGGTTGAAGGGATCAGTCCCGTAGATGTTGACCTCGTCGAAGTCAGTGAGGCCATCGCCGTCGCTATCGGCGGCGAAGGCGGCATCGGCGCCCCCAAAAAGTTCGACGGTGAAAACCGTTCCCGAAATTATGCCGCCGAGGAGAAGGCCTGCCAGCAACGGCACAAACAAGTATCGGCTGACGGCGGGTCTGCCCCGGCTTCTCATCGCCGCACCCTCCCTCCGGCGATTCGCCGGTACACGATGTTACGAATTATACGCCCGCCGCATAGCATGTCAAGTTTGCGCAGGTTGCGGGGGCTAGACCAAGGGTCTCGTGAAATCCTTGCCGCCCTTACGGGGCGCAGCTCTGGCCGAAGAGGGCAGCAACGGCGATGATATCGTTGATGTCCACAAACCCGTCGGGCGGGTGCGGCGTGATATCGTAGCGCCACGGCGCCGGCGGCGCCGCCTGCACGAACCAGCCCGCAACCAGCACGATATCCGCGATGTCGACGAACGTGTCGTTGTTGACGTCCGCAGGGTTGGCGTCGTCCGTGGGGTCGTCGGGGCAGCTGTCGCAGGGGTCGGTGCCGACGAAGAACTCAACTAGGTTGCTGAACCCATCCCCGTCGGGGTCGAGGGCAGCATCATCGGTAAGCGGAGAGAGGCAGGGGTGAGCAGCCTCGTAGGTGTCGGGAATACCATCGCCGTCCGAATCAACGGGCGTGGGTGTGGGGGTGGGGGGCGTAGCTGTAGCCGTAGCCGTTGGTGTAGCCGTTGCCGTCGCCGTAGCCGTCGCTGTTAGAGTAGGGGTGGACGTGGCGGTCGCTGTTGGCGTTGGCGTGGGTGTAGTGGAGCAGCCGCTGACGGCGCTGCCGGCGTTGATACGACCATGGGCCCAGAAGCTGCCGGTGCCAGGGATGTTGTCAGCGGTGGCCTCAATGCGGCTGCGGACGCTGCTGGCGCCGGTGCCGTGGCAGGTGGCCCAGACCAAGGCAGCCTCCCCGGCCACGAAGGGCGTGGCCATGGAGGTGCCGTTCTTCGCAGCGTAGCCGCTCACGACCACCATCTTCAGGGTGGTCGGTCCCTGATTGATCTTGTTGACAAGGTCCTCACCATCGGCCTGGGAGACGGAGACGGCGGGCAGCCAGTCGCCAGCCGAGCCCAGGGTGCCGTAGAAGTTGCCACTTAGGTTGTTGTAGATGACCGCCCCGACGCAGCCGTCGTCCTTGGCGTTCGTCACCTTCAGCGCGAATGTGAAGTCGCCCCGCTGGATCACGGCGATCTTCCCGGTACAGTCGATGGATGCGAAGTCGGATGTGCTGCCCAGGCCAGCGTTCACCGCTGCGGCCTCGAGCCCTGCGGTCGCTGTCGTTCCGGAGTATATGAGCGGGATGGCATCCCGCTCCAGGTTGGAGGCGCTGGTAATGAATAATTTCCCCAGGGTGTCAGGCCCCGGCGGCACGGTGGAGACGATGCCTACACCCGGCGCCGCCACGTCCACCCAACTGCCGTAGTTGGAGAAGCTGGCCTTCTGATCAAGGTTGTCCGTTGCTGCCACGGCGATACAGTTGGTGTAGGCAGATGGGTAGTGATTCTGGGTGCTGCCGTTGTTGCCGGCGGCACAGGCCAGCACCACCCCCTGGCCCCAGGCGTAGTCCACCGCGTTCTTCAGAGTCTGAGAGGGGGTGGTCCCGCCCAGGCTCAGGTTGATCACCTGGGCGCCGTTGTCGGCTGCCCAGGTGATGCCGTTGGCGATGCCGCTATAGCTGCCGGACCCTGTGTCGCCCAGCACCTTCCCGTTCATGAGGAGGGCGCCGGAGGCAACGCCGTGAACGCCCACATCGTTGGCCGCGGCGGCAGCGATGCCGGCCACATGGGTGCCGTGCCCGTAGATGTCATCCGCGGTGGCGCTGGACGAGAAGTTCGCCTCTGCGACGACCCTGGCCGCTGTGATGTCCTCGTGGCTCTTTCTGATGCCGGTGTCCAGAACCGCGATCTTGATTCCGCCACCGGTTGTCACAGCCCAGGCCTCCGGTGCATCGATGTCCGCATCGGGGGTACCGCCAAGCTGACCCGTGTTATGCAGGCCCCACTGAGTGGGGAAGAAGGGGTCGTCCAGAGCGTTGGCGATGCCGTTGAGCTCGGCATACTCGACGTTGGGATTACGCTGATAAACTGGAAGCCGCCCGACAGCTTCGCCCGGCCCTACATTAACGACCTGTACACCGAGGGCACGAATCTCACCGACCACCAGTCCACCAGCTTGCCTGTGGGCCTCTAAGATGAGTTCGGCCCGAGTGGCCGGGAGGAATTTAACCAAGATTTCGTCGTCCACATAGCTACCCGTCTGGGCCACCACCTCCTGGACGAGGGCAGGCACATCCAGCGGGGCCTCCGAGACTCGAGCCTGCCCGGGGGACGCGCTGACGGGCACCAAACCGAGCAGCGCCACCACGAGCGCCAGCACGGTCAGTGCCAGCAACCGGCTGCGCAGATGTTTCGTGCCTGCACCCTCCCTTCGCGTTAGCGGTGCCCCAATTATACGCCATCCGACAGTGTGGCAAGTTTGCACAGGTTATGGGGCCTCTGACTACGTTTGCTCCTCGCCGTTTCTGTCCCTATACTGAACACACTTGGAGGTGAGCCCCCACATGGCTGTCGAGACCGGCACTATTACCGTCAAACGCGGCCTGGCCCAGATGCTCAAGGGCGGCGTCATCATGGACGTCGTCACCCCGGAGCAGGCCAAGATCGCCGAGGACGCCGGCGCCTGCGCCGTCATGGCGCTGGAGCGCGTCCCCGCGGACATCCGCGCCGCCGGCGGCGTTGCCCGCATGGCCGACCCGGAGATCATCGCGCGCATCATGGACACGGTCTCCATCCCCGTCATGGCCAAGTGCCGCATCGGCCACTTCGTGGAGGCGCAGGTGCTGCAGGCGTTGGGCGTCGACTACCTCGACGAATCCGAGGTCCTCACCCCCGCCGACGAGGCGCACCACATCAACAAGCATCCGTTCAAGATCCCCTTCGTCTGTGGCTGCCGCGACCTGGGCGAGGCGCTACGCCGCATCGGCGAGGGCGCGGCGATGATTCGTACCAAGGGCGAGGCCGGCACCGGCGACATCGTGGAGGCCGTCCGCCACATGCGTGCCGTCTGGGACGGCATCCGCCGGCTCCAGTCACTCCCCGAGGAGGAGCTGCCGGCGGAGGCGAAGACCCTAAACGCCCCGCTGGAGCCTCTCAAGGAGACGCGTGAGCTGGGCCGCCTTCCGGTCGTGAACTTCGCCGCCGGCGGCGTCGCCACCCCCGCCGACGCCGCCCTCATGATGCAGCTTGGCGCCGACGGCGTGTTCGTCGGCTCCGGCATCTATAAGTCGGACGACCCCGCGCCCCGCGCCCACGCCATCGTCAGGGCCGTGACCAACTACAACGACCCGGCCATCCTGGCCGAAGTCTCGCGCGGACTGGGAGAGCCGATGAAGGGGCTTGCCGCCAAGGGCTTGAGTCAAGAAGAGCTGCTGGCCACCCGCGGCTGGTAGCGGTCCCTTCGGCTAAGACGAATCTGACGCAGGGATGGCTTGTTCCTCCGACAATGGAGGTTCTGGAGACGCCGCTACAATATGCTGTCTACGTGCATCTGTGGCTAATTTAGACCATAGGGTCGTGAATACATCCGACACGCGATAGAATAGAAGCTGAAGTGACAACCATAGGAGTCCTCTCCCTCCAGGGCGATTTCGTCGAACATCAAGCCGTCCTTCGCCGCCTCAGCACCGACGTGCGGCAGGTCCGCACGCCCGATGGCCTGCGCGACCTGGACGGCCTGATCATGCCCGGCGGCGAGAGCACCACCTTCTGCCGCCTGATACAGGACTTCAACCTCTACGACCCGCTGCGGGCCGTGATCAAGAGCGGCCTCCCAGTCTGGGGCACATGTGCCGGCCTCATCATTCTCGCCCAAAGGGCCAGTGACCTGGATTTCCCCACCCTGGGCGCACTGGACATCACAGTGCGGCGCAACGCGTACGGCCGCCAGGTGGACAGCTTCGAGACCAACCTCTCCATCCCGGCCATCGCTGACGGATCGTCCCGGCCCTTCCACTCTGTGTTCATCCGCGCCCCCGTCATTGAGGAGGTTGGCGACGGCGTCGAGGTGTTGGCTCACCTGCCTGCGGACGCCGGACCTGCGGCCGCAAGCCCGGTAGCCCTGCGACAAGGCCCGTTCATCGCCACCAGCTTTCACCCCGAGCTCGCGGACGACGATCGCTTCCACCGCTACTTTCTGGACATCGTCCGGCAGCAAGGGAGAGGGTACACTCCAAAATGAGCCGCGCCCGGCACCCGCTGCCCACCGACCTCGTGGCCCTGATCACCCACGACGGACGCGTCTACCCCAACGAAGCAAAGACCTGGGATCGCATGGGCGCGGACGACAGTGGCCCGCATCCGCTCGGCACCGCCCTGGAGCAGTGGCTCTCCTTCGCCACCGGCAAACACACCTGGGTGAACGTCCATGGCGCCACGATTCGCGGCCTCGTCTCCGCTCGTCGACGTGCTAAACGTACCGCATGGGAAGTCGACTGCCTGATCAACGCCGACGCTGACCAGTCCATATCCGGCTCGCTCCTGGATCGGATGGCAGCAGATATCGCCGGGCAGGGAGCCGAACGCGTCTTCCTGCGCCTGGCAGCCGACAGCTGCGTCGTGGAGATCGCCCGTGGCACCGGCTTCTTCACCTACGCCGCGGAAACCCTGTACCGCGCTGAAAACCCCCCGTCAGTCGAAGACCCCGGCCTGCCGCTGCGAGCCGCATCCAGAGCCGACGCTTTCGGCATCTACCAGCTATACAACGCAGTGACACCAGCCAACGTGCGCGCCATTGAGGGCCTCACCTTCCGGGAGTGGCAGGCCGCTCACGAGCCCTGGGGTGGAAACCCCAGCGACCTCGTATTGGAGGAAGACGGCCTCATCATCGCTTGGCTGAGGCTGCTGCGCGGCAATGAGGGGCGCTTCGCCATGCTTGTGCACCCGCAGCGCCGCGACGCGGACGCCTTCCTGCACACGGCGCTGGCCCGCCTGAAGGGCTCTGCGACGATCCTCTGCCTCGCCTCCTCTCAGGGCGACTCGCTGTCAGGCCATCTGCGAGAGCTCGGCTTCTCCCCCGCAGGCGACTACACATCGATGGCGAAGCGGCTCGCCAAACACGCTGGAGAGCTGGCGGCGAAGACGATAGGCACTACCGTAACTGCGAGCTGACTCATGCTGAACATCACCGACGACCTCGACGCCCTCATCGACGTTCTGCCGCCGCAGGCCGCGGAGGCTCTTCGCCAGCGTACCAACAACTTCGATCTGCTGGAGATCGTGCTCGACCTGGGTCGGATGCCGGAGGCTCGTTACCCCGACGAGGAGGTGATACTGAGCGACCGCGAGGTCTCCCAGGAGGACATCGAGTACATAATATCCCGTATCAGCGAGTTCACCGCCGATAACCGGGCCGGGATAGAGCGCACCCTTCACCGCATCTCTTGCATCCGTAACCGGCAGGCGCGCGTCGTCGGCCTTACGTGCCGCGTGGGGCGAGCCGTCTTCGGCACCATCCGCATCATCGAGGACCTGGTGCGGGACGGGAAATGCGTGCTTCTGCTGGGCCGTCCCGGCATAGGCAAGACGACGTTGCTGCGAGAGGTCGCCCGCTACCTCGCCGACGAGATGAACCGGCGCGTCGTAGTGGTAGACACCTCCAATGAGATCGCCGGCGATGGCGACATTCCCCACCCGGGCATCGGCAGCGCCCGCCGTATGCAGGTGCCCGCACCCTCGCTGCAGCACCAAGTGATGATCGAGGCGGTGGAGAATCATATGCCGGAGGTCATCATCATTGATGAGATCGGCACTGACCTAGAGGCCTCAGCCGCCCGCACCATCGCCGAGCGCGGCGTCCAACTCATCGCCACCGCCCACGGCAACACCCTGGAGAATCTCATCATGAACCCGACCCTATCCGACCTCGTCGGAGGAATCCAATCTGTGACTCTGAGCGATGAGGAGGCCCGGCGCCGCCGCACCCGGAAGGCGATCCTGGAGCGGCGCGCCCCGCCCACCTTCGATACCCTGGTCGAGATTCAGTCCTTCTCCCGCGTGGCGGTCCAGCGGGACGTCGCCGAGGTGGTAGACGCCGTCCTTCGTGGCTACGAAGTTCCCGCCGAGATCCGCGACCTGGACGCGGAGGGTAACGTCAAGACCGTGAGCGCCCCATCAGGAGGCCAGCGCTCCCTGGAGCGGCGTGGCTCTCCGGCGACGGTTACCGCCATCGGCACCACCGCCGGCCG
>JADFRV010000130.1 GCA_022561095.1 Chloroflexota bacterium
CTCCTCTTCCCGTTCCGCGGCTTGCAGGAGGGCTTCTCTACTAGCCGCATCCGTCTCGTTCGCCGCGAGGACACGATACAGTGCGGCTCCGCTGCGTTCGAGGGTTGCGAGCAACGCCTTCTGCTCGTCGCTCGACTTGCCCTCGAATAGAGCCGCCATCACCATTTCCGGGGGCTGCTGGACCGGCTTGTCGTTCATCGGGCTCCTCCTGCTGTAGGTGCCGTTATCGTGACCGCGGGCGCGGAAGACGACGTCGCCGACCAGGCGCTCGGGCTGGCGACTAGCCGGATTCCGCGCTTCCTCCACTCGGAGCCGCAGGTGTGGATTGCGATCGCCCTAGGACAATCTGCATCTGGGCGGTTGCCTTCTTGTCCTTGTTGACCCGCCGTGTGACGTTGCGCGGGCGCACGTGGCCCTTCCGCCGGTTCTTGCTCGATACTCGCTTGACCATGATTATCGCTCCATCCAATACAACACTCCTGACCGGGAGCGCCACTTGCGATGCCGGAATGGCTCAAGGGCATTGTACAGGATGAACCGGCGCGGCCGCACCGGGGGCGATCGCTTCAGATACGATTCGTCCCCAACCGTCAGCGCGCAGCACCACTCATCAACGCCATCCCCGGATGTACGGTATTATGGGCTATGAGCCCATCGCCCGCAGGAGCGAATCGCTATGCCCGTCGAAATAGGAACTAGAGCGCCGGACTTCTACCTCAAAGGGACTGACGGCGAATCTTACACACTCGCGGCTGCCCTGGCCCACGGCCCTGTGCTACTGGTGTTCTTCAAGACTACCTGCGGGACCTGCGACCTGGCGTTTCCATACATCAACCGGCTCAGGGAGAGCTATCCCGATGACGGCTGGAGCCTCTGGGCGGTGGCACAGGACCCGCCCGAAGATGCGGGCCGCTACGCGGCTGCATACGGCATAACGTACCCGGTCCTGCCGGACGCGGATGGCTACACGGTATCCAAGGCATACGATCCGCCGGCCACACCCACCCTCTTCCTCATAGACCGCGCCGGCCGGATCGCACAACAGTCTGCAGGCTTCCACAAGGCGGAGCTCAACTCGCTCTCAGCGGCGCTGGCCGAGAGGCTGGGAGTGAAGCCTGTCGTCATCGCCGCCTCGGATGACGGCAATCCGGAATTCAAACCGGGGTGAAGCCCGCGCCACCTGCGGGGCTAGTGTGGCCCCTTGCTGACCTTGACTCCCTGTGCTACCATAGTCCGCGATGGATTGTACCTTCTATGACGCGGTGGCCCCGAACCGTCGGGGCCTCTCATGTTGTAGACGAGGTTAAAGTTCTGCGCGTCGACTTCCCCGCAACCGCTTCGACTCGATGACCGGACCTTAACCCAGGAGAGAGAAAGGAGGTCATCGAGTGGCCTACGAAGATCGAAACCTTACCTGTGTGGAGTGTAACTCTGAGTTCGTCTTCAGCGCGGATGATCAGCAGTTCCACGCGGAGCGCGGATACCAGGACCCCAAGCGCTGCCCTTCCTGCCGTCAGGCCAGGCGCGGCGGCGGCGGCGGCGGCGGCGGCTACGGCGGCGGCGGCGGTGGCGGCGGTGGTGGCTACGGCGGATCCCGCCAGATGTACGACGCGGTCTGCGCCAGTTGTGGCAACGCCTGCCAGGTCCCGTTCCTACCGCGCCAGGACCGGCCAGTCTACTGCAGCGATTGCTTCTCTAAGCAGAAGGAGAGCAGCCCACGCTGGTAGACCCGGCTTCACCCATAACATAACTATAGCGCTGCACTGAGCCGCGCCACCCTCGCGGAAGGAAGCGCCAATGCTAACCGTGACCGATAAGGCTGCTGCGTACCTCCGAGAGGCTCTGACCCGCAAGAAGGAGGGTACGCCGGAAGCTCTCCGTGTTGTGTACACCGAGGAGGGCTACCAGCTCACCCTGGACGACCCCAAAGAGGGCGATCACATCTTTGAGCAGGAAGGCCAGAACTACCTGCTGGTAGACACCGAGGTGGAGGAGGCGCTAGGCGAAGAAGCCACCCTAGATCTCCAGGAGACGCCTCACGGCACCAGCCTAACCCTCCTGGGCGCCCGCAGCCCAGAGCCTGTGCCGCAGGCTGAGGCTGAGCCTAAGGCCGAGACTGAGCCACAGCCCGAGGCCTAAGCCCTAGCCCAACCGCACGTCCTCTCGCTATCATAGGCCTGCCATGCCCAAAGCGAAGCAGGCCGCCGGCCCCTTATCGGGCGTAATCGTCCTCGACCTCACGTGGGTCCTCGCCGGGCCGTTCAGCTCCGAAGTCCTGTGTGACTTGGGGGCGGAGGTGATCAAGGTGGAGCGGCCGCCGTTCGGCGACGTGGCCCGCACCACCGGGCCGCACATCAAGAACGAGAGCGGCTACTTCTTCTCCGTCAACCGCGGCAAGAAGAGCATCTGCCTGGACCTGAAGCAGCCCGCGGGCAAGGAGCTCTTCCTGCGGCTGACGGAAAAGGCGGACGTGGTGATGGAGAACTTCACCCCCGGGACGATGGAGTCGCTGGGGCTTAGCTACGAGATGCTATCCGCCCGCAACCCCCGCCTCATCTACGCGGCGACATCCGGCTTCGGGCAGACGGGGCCGGACCGGCTGCGGCCCGCGCTCGACATCGTCGTCCAGGGGATGGGCGGCATCATGAGCATCACCGGCGAGCCGGGCGGGCCGCCGGTTCGCCCGGGCATCTCGCTGGGCGACATCGCCGCCGGCCTCTACACGTCGATCGGCATACTGGCCGCGCTCCACGAGCGTGAGAATAGCGGTCGGGGACAGATGATTGACATAAGTATGCTCGACTGCCAGATCGCGATACTGGAGAACGCGTTCATGCGCTACTTCGCCACCGGCGAGACGCCCGGGCCGATCGGCACCCGACATCCCCTGACGACCCCGTTTCAGGCGTTCCCCACCAAGGACGGCTGGATCGTCCTCGCCCTCTCCTGGGGCGTGCCGAACCAGTGGGAGCTCCTCTGCGCCACCATCGGCCGCCCCGACCTCATCGACGACCCCCGCTTCGATTCGCCCGCCCTGCGCACGGAGCACCACGCCGAGCTGGAGCCGGTGCTGAACGAGGCGCTGCGTCAGCGCACGACGGAGGAGTGGCTGCGGGAGTTCGACGCCATCGGCCTGCCCTGCGGCCCCCTGAACGACATCCCCCACGCCGCCGAGCACCCCCAGGTGAAGGCCCGCGAGATGCTGGTGGAGGTGGAGCACCCGGCCGGCTTCAGCCTCAAGGTGCCGAACACGCCCGTCCGGCTCAGCCGCACGCCCGGCGCCATCCAGGGCCCGCCGCCGGCCATCGGCGAGCACACGGACGAGGTGCTGACCTCGCTGCTGGGGCTGTCCGCCGAAGAGATCGCGGCGCTGCGGGCGGCCGAGGTGGTATTCGGGCCGCTGCCCAGCCCGATCGAGGCGCTCAAGCGGCGCGAGGGGCAGCATGGAGGACGTTGACACGAAGTCTGGGCCCCCGTAGCATTGTCTCCGCCGGTTCAGCCGGAGGAGATATCGAGGGTTCGGATGCCAAACGAAGGCGGTCCCCGCGAAGGGTACCTGGTCGTCGCAGATATTGCCGGTTACACGGCGTTCTTTACTGGGACGGAGCTTGAGCACGCCCAGGGCATCCTCGAAGAGCTCACGACCCTGATCAAGAACGCCCTGGCGCCACCTCTACGGTTCGTCAAGCTTGAGGGCGACGCTATCCTCTGCTGCGCCGACGGCTCCACGTTCGCCGACGGCGAGCGCCTGCTGGAGCTGCTGGAAATCTGCTACCGCGATTTCTCGGACAGGCTGTTCGACATGGCGCGAGCCGCGACCTGTCCCTGCGCCGCCTGTGCTTCCATGAATTCGCTGGACCTCAAGTTCGTGTCCCACTACGGCACCTACATGGTCCAACGGGTGGAAGGAGTCGAGGACATCGCCGGGCCGGACGTCATCCTCGTCCACCGCCTGCTCAAGAACAGCATCACCGATCGGACGGGCTGCCGCGCCTACGCCTTCTTCACAGAGGCGTGCCTCGAACGGCTGCCAGCATCACTCGCTCTGACGAAGCACACCGAGACGTACGAGTCGCTGGGTGAGACGAGCGGCGGTGTGCACGACCTGAAACCCGTCCTGGAACAGATGCGCGAGGAACAGCGCGAGTACGTGGGCACGGACGAAGCGGATATCGAGTGGGTCTCTGAAACCCCAGTGGCGCCGCCCGTCCTATGGCAGTACTGGGTGGACCCGGACAAGCGTCTCAAATGGCAAACGATGCAGACCGCTATCGACAATAAGCCGAATTCGCGCGGACGGCTCGGTGTCGGCGCCACCAGCCACTGCGCTCACGGAGGAGACTACGACTTCCTTCGTCACTACATCGATTGGCGCCCCTTCAGGTATTTCACTTGCCGCGGGGAGTCCACCAAACGTTCACGCCGGAGCCTGAGATCATTTTTGTTCAATTCGGTGACCGAGACTACCGAGTTCCTACCACGCGAAGGAGGCGGCACCGTATTACATCACCGGATTCGGTTCCAGAACCGCGGCAGGCTGTTCCAACTGCTGGTTCGCTTAATGGCGGCACTTAGCAGCCGCAGGACGACACGGCTCATGGAAGCGAACCTCACGAGACTCCTCGAGGAGGACGGCTGGCTCGACCGCGCCGCCGATCGGACGGCCGCCGCAGAGGCTAAGTAGCCGGAGGGCTTGAGCGCTAGACCACCCCCTCTTCCCTTAGCCGCTCGATCTCCGTCGCGCTGTAGCCGAAGCCTTCGAGAACTTCTGCTGTATGCTCGCCCAGTGTGGCCTCCGCTGCTGCGGCAGACGTCGGCGTCTCGCTGAACTGGATGGGGCTATTCACGACCGTGATCTCCCCCAGCCGTGGGTGCTGCGTACGCACCAGGTAGCCGTTGTCGTACGCCTGCGGCTCCTCGCTCACCTGGGCGTAGTCGTAGACCGGGGCGCAGAAGATGTCGGCCGCCTCCAGCCGCTCCATCCACTCCGCCGTGCTGCGGGTCGAGAAGTGCTCGTCGAGCAGGCGATTCAGCTCGTCGCGGCCCCGGATGCGGCCGCCCATGCCGGCGAACCGCTCGTCCGTCGCCAGCTCGGGCCGGTCTATCGCCCGGCAGAAGTCCGGCCAGCGGTGGGGATAGACGCCGCCGATCGCCATGTAGCCGTCGGCGGTGCGATAGGTGTACCAGAGGAGGGTAAGATGGGGGTTGCCGCGGCCGGCCTTGGGCTGCTTCTCCCCGGTCAGCAGGTAATGCGTTAGCTCCCAGGACTGGGCCGCCAGCATACTCCCCAGCAGCGACGCCTCGACCTTCTGCCCGGCGCCGGTCCGCTCGCGGGCGAGCAGCGCCGCCAGGATGCCCAGCGCCAGCGTCACCGCGCCCACGTGATCGGCGATGGCGACGCCGGTAGGCATCGGTACGTCGTCCGCGCCGGTGGTGCTCATCAGGCCGCTCATCGCCTGGGCCAGGATGTCGTTCCCCGGCTTGCGTCCGAACCGCCCCTTCGAGCCGAAGGCGGAGGCGCAGGCGTAGATGATGCGCGGGTTCACCCGCTGGAACTCCTCGTAGCCCAGGCCCAGCTTCTCCATCACCCCCGGCCGGAAGTTGTGAGCCACGACGTCGCAGTCGCGGGCGAGCCGCAGAGCGACCTCCCGCCCCTTCTCCGACTTCAGGTCCAGGGTGAGGCTCTTCTTGCCCCGGTTGATCGCCAGGAAGTAGGCGCTGAAGCCGCGCTTGCGGTCCATGCCGATCACGCGGCCGATCTCGCCCCGGCCCGGCTGCTCCACCTTGATCACCTCCGCTCCCATGTCCGCCATCAGCAGCGTGGCGTACGGCCCCTGCTGAGCGATGGTGAAGTCCAGCACCCGGATCCCCTCTAGCGGTCCGCCCATGACATCCTCCTTGGCATCGACTGGCGTGACCCTAGGCTATTCGCAGCCCGCAGGCGCTGTCAACGCGCCCGCCGTTGACGGCCGTACGGCCACCAACCTAAGATGCGAGCGAATCCCAGCCGCGAGTACCCGGGAGCAGCCGATGAAGATCACGCAGGTCAAGGTCCGCCTGTTCGAGATGCCCATGCCGAAGACGTTCCGCCCCACCTGGCAGCCGCTGCCCACCACCTCGGCTCGCATCCACATCGTAGAGGTGCATACGGACGAGGGGATCGTCGGCGTGGGGTCAGGCGGGGTGCCGGTGCGCTGGGAGGTCGCGGGCCTGTTCCTGATGGGCCAGGACCCGTTCGACCTGGACCGGCACGTTGCGCAGCTCCGCTCCATGGCCTTCTTCATCGGCCGGCCCTGGCCGCTGGAGGTGGCGCTGTGGGACGTTATCGGCCAGGCCACCGGCCAGCCCGTATACCGGCTGCTCGGCGGCGGCTCCGATAAGCTGAAGGCCTACGCCTCCACCGGCGAGCTGCGCAGCCTCGAGGCCAGAGTCGAGTCGGCGCAGCAGATCGTCGCCGAGGGGTTCAAGGCGCTGAAGATACGCTTCCACAGCGCTGACGTCC
>JADFRV010000131.1 GCA_022561095.1 Chloroflexota bacterium
AGAGGGCGGAGACGCGCCGCGTCCTCAGGATCGGCATACCCGCAGGCGCGGAGCAGTTCCAGTTCCAGATGGCGTTCCTGGTGTACACCCGCATCATCGCCAGCCTGGGAACAACAGCGCTGGCCGCTCACCAGGTGGTATTGCGAATCGAGGGGCTGACGTTCCTGCCGGGGTTCGCCTTGGGAATAGCCGCTACGACTCTGGTGGGGCAGGGGCTGGGAGCGAAGAGGCCGGATCTGGCGGAAAAGGCGGCGGTCTCGGCCGCCCGGGTGGCCTTCGTACTTATGGCCGTCCCGGGAGTGATTCTAATGATCTTTGGAGAGCCGATAACGCGGCTGTTCATTAACGACGACGAGGTGGTGGACATAGGACGCAAGCTGCTATTCATCTTCGCCTTCGCGCTGCCCGCGCTCTCCATCAGCATGTCACTGGGCGGCGCCCTGCGGGGGGCCGGCGATACCCGTGCAGTGCTAGCGATTATGAGCGTGGGCGTCTGGGGGGTGCGCCTGGGGCCAGCTTATCTCCTGGCGGTGGTGGCCGGACTCGGGGTGCCGGGAGCCTGGATAGCAGCGATCATTGACATAAACACGAGGGCGTTCCTCATGTTCCTCCGCTTCCGCCAGGGCCGTTGGAAGCGGATAGACGTGTGATTGAGGTGAGCGATTCGCCGAGTATAGAGGCCTGTCCTCTTTAGACGCTCACGCATCGATGCTAGAATAGCCTCTGGAGTCTCCCCTCATGGGCAACGTTATCATGTACACCCTGCGCAACTGTCCGACGTGCGATAAGGCGCGTGCGGCGCTCTCAGAGCGCGGAGTTGAGTACGAAGAGAGACGGGTGGATGATAACGAGGAGTGGTGGGAAGAAGCCCTCAAGTACGCCTTTACGGTCCCGGTCATAATCTGGGGCGAAGGTGATGTCGAGATCGGCTGGGAGGGGGAGCATGGCTGAGAGATCAGCTAAGGGGGGCCGGGCGCCCTCCAGGCGAAGGCCGCGCGCGGACGCCGGCAGCCGAAAGCGGGCTGTCCTCAGCCTGCACAACACTCTCACAGGCAGCAAGGAACCGTTCGCGCCGTTGGAGCCGGGGCTGGCAAAGATATACACCTGTGGACCCACGGTGTACCGCCACGCCCACATCGGCAATCTCCGCACCTACCTGATCGCCGATTGGCTGCGACGCCTTCTGGAGGCCAGCGGCTATCGCGTGCGCCACGTTAAGAACATCACCGACGTGGGACACATGCGACAGGAGATGCTGGAGCGCGGCGAGGATAAGGTGATCGCCGCCGCCCTGGCCGAAGGGAAGACGCCGTCGGAGATCGCCCGCTTCTACACCACCGCCTTCCTGGAAGACGAGGAGAAGCTCAATATCCTGCCCGCGCACGTCTTCCCCCGCGCCAGCGAGACCGTTGAGGACATGGTAGAGCTGACGCGGACGCTGGTGGAGAAGGAGTTCGCCTACGAGTCGGGCGGCAACGTCTACTTCGCCGTCGACAGCTTCCCCGAGTACGGCAAGCTGTCCGGCCAGGTCAGTAGCGGCCTGGAGGAGGGAGTCCGCGTGCAGGCCGACCCGCTCAAGCGGGACCAGCGGGACTTCGCCCTCTGGAAGGCGGCTGAGCCGGGCCGGGAGCTGGTCTGGCCCAGCCCTTGGGGTGACGGCTTCCCCGGCTGGCATATCGAGTGCTCGGCGATGGCGGCTAAGCACCTGGGGCCGCGTATCGACATCCATACCGGCGGCGTCGACAACATCTTCCCTCATCATGAGGATGAGATCGCCCAGAGCGAGGCGGCGTTCGGGCACCGACACGTAACCTACTGGGTGCACGGCCAGCACCTGCTGGTGGACGGGGTGAAGATGGCCAAGTCCAGCGGCAACACCTACACGCTGTCAAACCTGGAAGCACGCGGGTTCGAGTCGCTGGCCTTCCGTTACCTCTGCGCCACTGTGCACTACCGTGCCCGCATGAACTTCACGTTCGCCAGCCTGCGAGCCGCCCAACTGGCGCTCTGTCGTCTCAGGCTAAAACTGAGTGAGCCCGGCGGCAGGGTAACGAAGGCCGCCCGCGCCGAGGGCGAGCGCCGGCGGAGGCGGTTCTGGGCCGCCGCTGCCGACGACCTTAATCTGCCCCGTGCTCTAGCGATCGTCTGGCAGGTCGGCCGATCCCGCCTGCCCACGCCGATCAAACGCGAACTGCTGATGGACTTCGACCGTCTCCTGGGACTCGACCTGGTGCAGCCGGCGCGGCCGCCACGGCTACCGCAGGATGTCCAGAGGATGGTGCGGGAGAGAGCGCACCTCAGGCAAGCAAGCGACTATCCCCCAGCCGACGAGATCCGGGAGAAGGTGATCAGTCAGGATATGGAGGTGCGCGACACTCGCAGCGGAACCGTCGTCGTCCCGGTGCCGGAGTGGGCCCGCAGACAGGAGGCGATCTCCACCAGCGGAGACGTGGAGTCGCTGCTGGACGGGCCGCCGGACCTGGACTTTACGATAGGCGTTGTGGCGCGCCAGGGCTGCAAGGAGATGGAGCGGTGCGTGAGCAGCATCCAGCGCTGGCTCGGCGGCCAGCGGGCCGAGATCATCGTAGTTGACAACGGATTCGATGATGACTGCGGGCATCATCTGGATGATGTGGCGGAGGATGATCCTAAGGTGCGTGTGTTCCACGCCGATCACTTCTTAGGTAGCGCCGCCGGTCGCAACGTCTGCCTGCGCCAGGCGAGAGGCCGCTACGTGCTGCTGATCGACACGAGCGTGGAGGCGACGGGAGACGTCTTCTCCAGGCTACAGCCGTTGCTGGATGATGCGACCGTCGGGGTGGTGGGGCGCTGGGGCGTGGTGACGCAGGACATCCGCAGCTTCGATGAGGCGACGAGCACAGGCGATGTCGACGCGGTGGAGGGGTACATGATGGCTTTCCGGCGTGAGATCCTGCGTGAGATCGGCCTGCTGGACGAGAAGTACCGCTTCTACCGTCACCTGGACCTGGACTTCAGCTTCGCGGTGCGCAGCCGGGGCTATCGCGCGGTGGTGGATACGGAGCTGCCGCTCAAGCGTCACCGGCACGTGGACTGGGAGGAAACGCCGCCTGAGGAGCGAGAGCGGCTGAGCAAGCGTAACTTCTACCGCTTCCTCCACAGGTGGGGGGACCGCAAGGACCTGATAATCTCGGCGCGGCCCTAACCAACGCTATCGGCGTCGAATACCGGCCGGCGAACTAGCAGCCACTCAGGCCGGGACCTAATTGTACTTGCGATCCAGGAAGCCGCGTGCTCTTCGGCGCTGCCGACGAGCAGAGGACCGGAAGGACGCCAAGCGAGTCCGCAATCGCCGCCGCCATCGCCGCCACGCCGACACCTCGACGGGCAAGGGCAGGCCCCAACGGATGACTGCGGACCCCCAGGAGAGACCAGCGCCGAAGCTCGTTAGCACAATGTTGTCGCCCGGCTTCACCCTGCCCTGCTCGATAGCCTCGCATAGGGCGATAGGGATGGAGGCGGCGGTGGTGTTGCCGTACTCGGCGAGGTTAGCGAAGACCTTTTCGGGGGGCAGCCCCAGCTTTTTGGCTGCCCCCTCAATGATACGGCCGTTCGCCTGATGCGGGATCAATAAATTTACATCCTCCGGCGTCAGGCCTGACGCTTCAATCGCCTTCTCCGCAGCCTTGCCCATCATCTGCGCAGCCAAACGAAATATCTGCCGGCCGTCCATCACCAGATGATTGTCGCCGTTGCGCAGGGTGTCACCATTGGTGGGGAACCGCGACCCGCCGGCAGAGACCATGAGCAGCGACGCCCCCGATCCGTCGGAACCAAGCGAGGTGGAAAGGATGCCGGGCTCTTCGCTTGACTGGAGGAGGAGAGCACCGGCGCCGTCCCCGAAGAGGATGCACGTCTCCCGATCCCGCCAGTCCAGGTAGATGGAGACCGCGTCAGCCCCTATGACCAACACTTGCTTGAGGCGGGCGGACTCTATCTGCCCCGCCGCAAGGCTAAGGGCGTAAACAAAGCCGCTGCAGGCGGCGTTCAGGTCTGTGGCGCCGGCGCGCCCGGCCCCAATCCTGTCCTGCACCAGCGAAGCAGTTGCCGGCACCGGATGGTCTGGCGTGCAGGTAGCGACGATAATCAGGTCCAGATCCGCGGGATGGACGTTCGCCACCTCAAGGGCGCGCTGTGCGGCCGTCACGGCCAGGTCCGAGGTCGCCTCTCCGGGCGCCAGCAACCGCCGTTGCCTTATGCCGGTCCTCGTCTCGATCCACTCTTCGGATGTCTCCAGCCCCATCTCCACAAGATCGCTGTTGGTGACAACCCGTGAGGGAACGGCCATACCCCAGCCCGCTACTTGGGCGTAAGGCATCCTTCTGGACCTCCTACCTGTCGAGAGCTTTGCCTATCGTTCTCAGCCGAACCGACATCCATTTTACTCCGGTGAGCACGATGGGCAAGTGATGAGCGAAAGAGGCGCGCCAGAAGTGGCTGAACACCGTGGCAAATTTTCTGGCTCGCGGCAATCTGCGGCGCTAGCAGCCGTCGGCAGCGCCCAGCTCCACCGCAATCCGCCAGATCTCGTCCGGCTGGAAGAACGTAGTGCGGTAGTTCACCCAGGCGTCGACGGATTCGTCGTACTCGCCGTCGTATATCGCCTGGACGCGATCGTATATCTCTTTGACGACACGGTTGGTGCCGGAGAAGCGCACCTCAAGCCCGCGCACCTCCGCCTCACGGTTCAGTATCGAGACGATACCCTCCGAGCCAGAGAGGGCGCCAACGACGCTGCGCTCCGCACCCTCACTGCCCACAACCGCCGGGTCATAAGCGAGGTAGATGAGGCCGCCGGGAGCGTCCTCCTGCCGGGCCAGGCCGGCCTGATGGATTCCGGCCTGGGTCGTGAACACATCGCCGATGATGGGCGCCGTAGCCGCCAGCGGCACGAGATACTCCTCGACCATCCGCTTCATCTCCGCCAGGACGGGCTGCCCGAACCCTGGGTCGCCGTACAGGCGCACGTATCCAGCCAGCACCTGCTCAAGGGAGGTGTTGCCGGTGCGCTCACCCAGGCCGCCAAACGTCACGTTGACCTTTCGGCAGCCGTAGCGCCAGGCGGCGAGCGAGTTCGCGGTACCCAGCCCGAAGTCGTTGTGGCCGTGGAACTCCAGCTCGGCGCCGGTCTCGGCGAATAGGGTGGCGATGAGACGCGGTACGCCCTGGGGGAGAGCAACGTAGGGGTCCGGCGAGCCCCAGCCGATCGTATCGCAGACGCGGAACCTGGCATGTCCTTCCGTGGCCTCCAGGACCGTCTGCATGAAGGGGAGCACCCAACCGTCGATGTCGGCGCGGGTGCAGTCCTCCAGGTGGACGCGAGGCGTGATGCCGTACTCGCAGGCGGTGAGGATGGGCCGGAGGTATTTGTCGATCGCCTCTTCCTTGCTGCGGAACCCCAGCTTGTCGAAGATGTGGTGGTCGGAGGAGGAGGCGAGCATGCCCGTCTCCCGAACCCGGCCCTGGCTCACCTCTGAGAGACGCCGCACGTCCTTGGGGTTGGCGCGGATCCAGGTAGTGATCTTCGGGTAGTCGTACTCACGTTCAAGGAGCTTATCGAGCACCCAGAGGTCGCGCTCCTGATAGATGAACGTCTCGATGGAGGAGATGACGCCTGTGCCGTTATCCAGATCGTGGAGGAGATCCACATACCGCAGGCGGGCCTCGTTGGGGAACAGGGCGAGGCGAGAGTCCTGAGCGCCGTCGCGCAGAGTGGTGTCGGTGATTAGCTTGGGGAGGCCATCGACGCGGCCATTGGGCAGCGCAGCGGGCTTCGCCTCCAGGCGAATGGGAGGTATACGGCCGCCGTAGTTGTAGTAGACGCGTTCGGGATTGATTTTGCGTTTTGTAGCCATAAGTAAATCCGATAGGTGCGCCACAACTATTGTAAGCGTATATAGCGGAAATGCCAATCCGATTGGCCACCGATAGATCTTGGCTCGGAGGACGTGCTCTCCCGCGCGGGCGGAGGAAGAGACCTGGCCTCTAGTTGCGGCCGAACAGGCCGCCTAGAAGACGGGAGAGCAGACCCCGCTCCTCCTCCTCCTCGTCCTCGCCCTCAGGGGCAGGCGGAGCGTGGGGCTTCAGGTGCTGCTTGAGGAGGGGCTCCGGGATGTTGCCGTAGAAGCGGCGCAGAGCCTTCCCCTTGCGGGTGAGGATGAAGGTGGGCGTGGACTTAACCCCGAACCGCTTGGCGATATCGGGGCGGTCGTAGGTGTTGACGGCTATGAACTCGATACGCTTACGGTAATGCTTGCCTAGGCGCGCAAACACGGGCGCCATTACTTGGCAGGATCCTCAGCGGTGGGTCCAGAAGCCAAGGAAGGTTGTATTCTCCGAGCGAACCTGCTCCCAGAACCGCTCGTCGTCGTACCCCTCGTCCTTGAAGGCCATATGTTCCTCCTGTACCCCATTGTACGCGAAAGGGCGTCGCATGGATTCGCCCTCAGTCCTCCTCCA
>JADFRV010000132.1 GCA_022561095.1 Chloroflexota bacterium
AGAATCCTGCGGTGGCACTGTTGACCGGCTTTTTCAAAGCAGAGCAGGGTAAAATCACCCTGGGACGGCAGGCTGTCAAGCCACTCTTGAAACTTCGGCGAATCCCTGCGGCTCGACGCTAATTCCTCGCGGTACTCGATATCCAACCCCGCAAAGTCCACGCCTCCCGACTGATAGGTTTGGAGCAAGGTCCGGGAAGGGTACAGAAACGGCAGCGTTTCCCATAGCGTTTTACGTCCCCGGGGATGTCCCCTGGAGACCCGGTACACCTGGCCCTGCCAGTCTTCCACGGCGTAATAGCTGGCGGTGTATAGCATCACACGCTCAAATTCTGATGGTTTTAGGCCTCGATTACCGTTGAGCCGGCAAATGCATCGGCTTAGGGGTCGCCGGAGGCTATTGATCGGCTGCTGAACTCGGTGCGGGGAATGCCGTCCTGGCTGGAGGAAACACCTGGCGCACCAAGAACAGGACCGATCCCACCAGGATGATGCTCAGGTAACTGATGGACCGGTCCACCACCACCACGGCCACGGCCACCGCCGCCACCGCCACCGCCACCACCGCCGCCACGGCCACCACGGCCACCGCCGCCGTCCCGGCGCGGAGGCCTGCCGCCTCGATCGCGGTCGCGGCGCCCGCCGACGTCAGCCATCTGTGCCTGCTTGGACGCCTGCAGCGCTTCCTCAGGGGAGAGGTCCTCTAGCACGGCGCGGCGGGAGAGGTTAACACGGCCGAGGTCATCCACTTCTATGACCATCACCATAATTTCGTCGCCGACGTTAACTACATCCTCGACGCGGCGCACGGGCTCGTCCGCCAGGTCAGCCATACGGACGAGGCCGTCCTTACCGGGCAGTATCTCCACGAAGGCGCCGAAGGAGGTGAGGCGGGTGACCCTGCCGGTGTATACCTCACCCAGCTCCGCGTCTTTAGTCAAGCCCTCGATGATGGCTATCGCCTTACGCGCCTGCTCCTCGTTGGGTGAACCCACGAACACAGTGCCATCGTCCTCGACATCGATGCTGCAGCCCGTTTCTTCGATAATGGAGCGGATGACGCGGCCACCGGGGCCGATGACGGCGCCGATCTTCTCCTGAGAGATGGATATCCGGAACATCCGCGGCGCGTAGGGCGAGAGATCCGCTCGCGCTTCCGGGATCGTCTCCAGCATATTGCTCAGGATGACCTCTCGCGCCTCGCGGGCCTGGGCGAGCGCTGTCTCCATGATCTCGGCGGTGATGCCCTTGACCTTGATATCCATCTGCATGGCGGTGATGCCTTTGGACGTGCCAGCCACCTTGAAGTCCATGTCGCCCATGGCATCCTCGAGGCCGGCGATGTCGGTAAGTACGCGGTAGTCGTCATCGCTCTTGATGAGGCCCATGGCGACGCCAGCAACCGGGGACTTGATGGGAACGCCGGCGTCCATCAAGGAGAGGGTGCTGCCGCAGACGCTGGCCATAGAGGTGCTGCCGTTGCTGGAGAGCACCTCCGATACGAGGCGAATGGTGTAGGGGAACTCCTCCTCGTTGGGCACTACCGGCAGCAGCGCCCGCTCCGCCAGGGCGCCGTGGCCGATGTCGCGGCGGCTGGCCCCTCTGAGGAATCGGGCCTCACCGACGGAGAAGGGGGCGAAGTTGTAGTGATGCATGAAACGCTTGGTCTCTTCCGGTTCGATGCTGTCCAGCTTCTGCTGCTCGCCCATGGAGCCCAGAGTGGTGACGGTGAGGACCTGGGTCTCGCCGCGGCTGAACAGGCCGGAGCCGTGAGTGCGGGGAAGGAGACCGACCTCGCTGCTAAGGGCCCTGATCTCGTCCGTCTTTCGGTCATCGGGCCGCCGGCCTTCGCTCAGGATACGGGAGCGGACGGCGGCCTTGGTTATTTCACTGAGGGCGGACTTGAGCTCGTCTTCGGGGTGGGTTTCGCCCAGCGCCTCGACGAGCTCCTTCCGACGCTCGGACATCCCCTCGCTTCGCTCGTCCTTAGCACCGGAGATGAGGTCCCAGTTGCGGCTGCGGACGAACTCCTCGACAGCGGAGCGTACCTCGTCGGGGAGGGTCTTCGTGTCCACCTGGGCCTTCGGCTTGCCCACCTTAGCGGCCATCTCATCCTGGAGGCTGATGAGCTCCGCGTTGACGTCCTGGCCGATGCGTATCGCCTCCAGTACCTGCGACTCGGGCACCTCGTTGGCGCCGGCCTCTACCATGACCACCGCGTCGCGGGTCCCCGCTACCACGAGGTCTATCTCGCTGTCATTGAGCTGGGCATAGGTGGGGTTGACCACGAATTCGCCGTTGACGTAGCCGACGCGGGTGCCGGCTATGGGCCCGTCGAAGGGTATATCGGATATGACGAGGGCGGCGGAGGCGCCGGTGAGCGCCAGAACGTCTGGGTCGTTCTCCTGGTCGGCGGAGAGGACGGTGCCGATCACCTGGGTTTCGTTCCGCATACCTTTGGGGAAGAGCGGCCTCAGCGGCCTGTCGGTGAGGCGATCTGTGAGTATCGCCTGGCTGGTGGGCCGTCCTTCGCGGCGGAAGAAGCTGCCGGGTATCTTGCCCGCGGCGTATAGCCTCTCCTCGTAGTCTATGGTGAGGGGGAAGAAGTCCATCCCCTCACGGGGTGCGCCCATGCAGGCGGTGACCAGGATCATCGAATCGCCGTAGCGCACGAGGACTGCCCCGTTGGCCAGACCGGCCATGCCGCCTACCTCCATGCTCAACTCTCGGCCGCCTATGGTGCGGCTGAACTTTTCAGTCATGCTGTGTGAAACCTCCCGTCACTCCTATTCTTAGGGTGACTTGCTGATAGAGTACCCAGATACTCTTGCGTGTATGTCAGCTGCATAGCGTGGCGCTCTGGCGGCGCAGCGGTTGTGATCTACAGCCTGTTCTGGGAGGAGTATCGCTTGGGGAAGAGCGAAAGAGGGTCCGTCTACTTGCGGATGCCCAGTGCGGCGATCAGCGCCTTGTAGCGGTTTGGCTCTCGACGGCTAAGGTAGCGTAAGAGCCGGCGTCGCCGTCCCACGATCTTCATTAAGCCGCGCTGCGAGTGGTGATCCTTCCGATGGATCCGCAGGTGGTCCGTCATCTGGCGGATCCGCTCCGTCAGGAGCGCTACCTGCACATCCGTCGAACCTGTGTCGGACGCATGCAGACGAATGCTACTCGTGATCTCTTCTTTCTCCGTCTTGGTCAGCATGCTTCGCGCGGCTGCGCCTCTGCGTCTTTCCTCCTCTTTTTTCGTCAGAGCGAGTATAGCATAGGCCCAGTGACGGAGGCAATGAGGCCCAGTATACTGAGTCGGGGAATCGTCCCCGAGTGCAATCGTCCGGAATCATCTTATATGGCGAAGGTTGCGATAGTAACCGATAGCTCCGTCTGTCTGCCCGCGGACATCCTGCGAGCGCAGCAAATCACGACCGTCCCGCTGACGTTCCTGTTTGACGGCGAACTCCACTATGACGGCCGTCTTACCAGCAGGGAGTTCTACGGCCTGCTCCGCACATCCCGAAAGTTCCCCACAACGGCCTCTCCCGCGCCCGCGGCGTTCCTGGAAGCGTTCCGCCAGGCCGCCACAACCGCCGAATCGGCTCTCTGCATCACTCTCCCCTCCGCCTTCAGCGGCACCTACAGCTCCGCCAACAACGCGGCCGAGATGGCTCGCCAGGAGATGCCGCAGTTCCCCGTCCGCGTGGTCGATTCTCACTGCCTGGCGATGTGCCATGGCTTTGCCGTGCTGTCGGCGGCGAGGGCAGCGCAGGCCGGCGCCAGCAGGGACGAAGCCGAAGCGGTGGTCCGGGAGGTCGCCTCGCGCGCCCACCTCCTGGGCGTGATGGACACGCTCCGCTATCTGGCCAAGGGCGGCCGCGTGCCCATGGTGATACACTGGGCTACCTCCCTGCTCCGGATCAAGCCCATCCTCGTCGCGGAGGGAGAGGAGATCCAGGCCTTGGAACGCGTCCGCGCCATGCCCCGCGCCATCAGCCGTCTGCTGACGCGCATCGAGGAGCGACTGGACGAGGAGCGGCCACTGCACATGGCGGTGATGCACGCCGACGCGCCGGCAGCGGCGCGCGACCTGGCTGACACCGTGCGCCAGCGGTTTCAGCCGGATGAGCTCCTGATCACGGAGTTCACCAGCGTGATGGGCGCCCACACCGGGCCAGGCTTCGTGGGCGTAGCCTTCTTTTCCGGCCAGCCCGTCGCGGTGGTGGCCGAGGCGGGCGGCTCTCATTCCGCCGCCGCGTCCAACTCCACGCTTGACGAGGACGTCGCCAAGCTGGAGTCTTCGCTGCGGGGAGTCCCGGCATCGCAGCGGACGCAGTCGCTGGTGCTCGTGACCGGGCTGCCCGGCAGCGGCAAGAGCTACTTCAGTCGCGAGCTGTGCAGCCGCTACCCCCTGGCCCACCTGAACAGCGACACGCTGCGCAGGGCCCTGTTTCCCAGACCCGCGCACGACGCAGCCGAGAACGAGCGGCTGTTCGCGGCCGTCCATACCCTTCTGAGAAGGCTCCTCGCCCGCGGCGTGAGCGCGGTCCTCGACGCCACCAGCCTAAAGGAGAAGCATCGCCGGCCGCTGTACGAGATCGCTGAAGATGCCGGGGCGCGCCTCGTCATCGTGCAGACGGAGGCGCCGCCGGACGTTGCCCGAGAGCGGCTGGAGGCGCGCGCCCGCGGCGACGACCGGCAAGACGCCTCGGAGGCGACGGTAGCCGTATATGATAGGATGCGGAGAGATATGGAGCCGATAGAGCGGCCGCACATAAAGGTTGACACGTCCAAAGAGATCGAACCGTCGCTGGCGGATGTGGTTCAGCAGTTAGCGATGGCGAACCGTGTCTAGGCTTGGGCTTCGCAACCCGGTCCTGATTTTCGGGGCGCTAGGCGTTCTGGCGGTGGTGGTCGTCATTGTCGTGATCAACGGCGGCGGTGAAAGCCGGCCCGATTATCCGTATACGGTCCAGACGTTCGACGACCAAGGCACCGAACACCTGGAGCCAGGCGAGACGTACGACCTCTACAACAGCGATCCGCCGACCACGGGTCCGCACGCGCCAGCGCCCGCTGAATTGGGTGTCCATGACCTCCCCGTTGCGAAGGAGGTCCTTCCTCACAACATGGAGCACGGTGGCGTGATCGTCCTGTACGACTGCTCGGCGGGAGTGGCACCGTTGGATGATGCAGGCTGTCAGAATCTGCGCGACCTGTTGGCCGCAATCACGGAGGAGAACGTGGCCGACGGGAAGCAGATCCTGATGGCGCCCTACCCCGGCATGGAGCACCCGATCGTTCTCACGGCCTGGCGCACCCTGGACGCCTTCGACCAGTTTGACGAGCAGCGGGTGCAGGCGTTCATCGATTCGTTCGAGCGCAAGTTCAACCCTGAGGGGTTCTGATGTTCGGGTCCAAACCCTATCTGGTCGTCCGCGCCAACCTCGATCCAGAGGTGATGGGGGAGTTTGAGCAATGGTACACAAGTACTCACCTACCACACGTGCTAGATATACCGGGAATCGTGCGCGCCTATCGGAGCGACTGGCGCCACGGAAGCGCCAACTGGACCGCGCTCTACGAATTCGCTGACGAGGATGCAGTCCAGGGCGCGATGGCCAGCGCCCAGGCGAGAGTGGCCCGTCAGGACTGGGAGCGCTGGCTGCCCCACGTCAGTGAGCTAACCGTGGAGGTGTACGCCAGCCTGATACCTCTGCCCACGTACGAACACCAGAACTAGCCAACTGAACCGGCGCCCGACTTCTCAGCCGTCGATCCCCGTTTGGGGCCCCCCTTCTCCGGAGTCGCCGGTATCAGCCGGGAGCCACCCACGTAGAGCGGGCCAGGGCGAGCGCTCGAGCGCCCTGATGAGCGGCGGGTACACCCGCCGACGCAGCGTCAGCGCGAGGGGGAAGCCCGCCAGGGCGACCACGGCTCCGGCGACGGCGTCCAAGAAGAAGTGGTTGGCGGTGGCGGTGATCGCCGGTATCTGGCTGAGCGGCAGGAAGATGCCGATGGGCAGGGTGAGCCACATCCAGGGCTGGCGCCAGGACGCCCACACTATGCCGATGCCCAGCAGGAGGTCCCAGCCGAAGTGCAAGCTGGGCATCGCCGCGTAGGGGTTCACAAAGGCGCGGGTGGACTGGGCCTGATAGCCGTAGCCGAGGTAGGCCTGCATAGTATCGAAGAAGCCTGTCACGTAGGACGGGGCGTTCGGATCGAACCTCCCCGCCAGTTCATTGAGCGCCCAGGGCGGCGCCACGGGGTAGAGCCAGTAGATGATCAGGGCGATGGCGCCGGAGGTAAGGAAGGCGTCCCGCATCAGCGTGTACTTGTTGCGCTGCCCGTAGTAGAGGTAGATGCCGAACACGATGATCAGGGGGAAGTGGAGCCAGAAGTACACG
>JADFRV010000133.1:0-1419 GCA_022561095.1 Chloroflexota bacterium
CAACGCCGCCTCGCCCATGAGCCGACGCCGTACATCCTGGGCCACAAGGAGTTCTACGGGTTGGAGTTCCAGGTCACGCCGGACGCTATCATCCCCCGCCCCGAGACAGAGACGCTCGTGGAGCTGGTGCTGGACTGCGCACGGTCGGCGTCAGCAGGAGAAATGCGCATCGCGGATATCGGTGTCGGCTGCGGCGCCGTCGCCGTTGCGCTGGCAGTTAACCTGTCTGAGGTTGAGATCATCGCCACCGACATCTCGACGCGGGCGCTGGCGTTGGCCCGCCGTAACGCCGAGCGCCACACGGTCGCGGACCGCATCCACTTCCTTGAGGGCGACATGCTGGAACCCCTGGACGTGCCCGTGGACGTCATCGTCGCCAACCTCCCCTACGTCCGCAGCGGCGACTTCGAGGCGGCGCTGTCGGAGATCAACGAGCACGAGCCTCGGCTGGGGTTGGACGGCGGCCTGGATGGCCTCCGCCTCATCCAGCGGCTGTTGCGGGACGCCCCACCCCACCTCAAGCCCGGTGGCGCCCTGTTCGCCGAGATCGGCGAACAGCAGGGCGCTGCGGCGCGGAAGCTGGCGCAGGAATCGTTCCCCGAGGCCCGAATCGAGGTGAAGCAGGACCTCTCGCGGCTGGACCGCGCGCTGGTTGCCCTGACCTAGCTTCGCAGGATGTCTGGTTGTGTCCGGGGCGGGGCCGAATCTGAACGGAGTTCGGGGGCTGGCTGGGTGGGACGAACAACACCGGGGTGGGGTGGCGCCAGTACTCCCGCCTGAGCGACGAGTACCCCTTGACCAACTGCGGAACGTTAGTTCTATACTTGGTGTGCCAATCGCTGGAAAGGGTCGGGCCATGGCCGCAGGGGTCATCTTCGAAGAGATCGAGTGTAAGTCCATCATCAACCGCGTCCAGGCCACGGGGATGCCCTTCAAGTGGAGCATCAACCCCT
Organism: Chloroflexota bacterium; assembly: GCA_022561095.1. Taxonomy (GTDB): domain Bacteria; phylum Chloroflexota; class Dehalococcoidia; order SM23-28-2; family RBG-16-64-32; genus JADFNQ01. Next base: position 954 of record JADFRV010000133.1, read on the forward strand.
ATCGCGGTTGCCAGCACGCCTGCGTCTACTGCTTCGCCCGCGGCACCCACCAGTACCTCGGCTACGACTCCGGCCGCGACTTCGATTCGCGCATCATCGTCAAGACGAACGCCGCCGCCGTACTGCAAGAGCAGCTGAGGCGCCCCGGCTGGACCAGGGAGATGATCCTCCTCGGTACCGCCTGCGACCCCTACCAGCAGGCCGAGATCAAGTACGGCCTCACGCGTGCCTCTCTGCAGGCGTTCCGTGACTACGCCAGTCCCTGCTCGATTATCACTAAATCGCCCAACGTCACCCGTGACTTGTCGCTGCTGCAGGAGCTCTCCGGCGTCGCCGAGTGCACGATCCTCTTCAGCATCGCCACGCTGCGCGAGGAGGTCTGGCAGCACATCGAGCCGGAGACAGCGCGGCCCATCCACCGGCTGGAGGCGATGGCGAAGTTGGCGGAAGCCGGCGTGCGCTGCGG
>JADFRV010000133.1:1429-6365 GCA_022561095.1 Chloroflexota bacterium
ACCCTGGACGAAGACGTGTGGCGCAAGCTGGAGCCCGGCACCTCCAGGCCGATCAAGCGGCTCCAGGCGATGCGACAGCTCGTTGACGCGGGCGTGCCCTGCGGCGTGATGCTCGCCCCCGTCGTCCCCGGCGTCACGGACGACGAGCCCCACCTGGAGGCGGTGATACGCGCTGCCGCCGAGCACGGCGCCCGCTTCGTGGCGCCTAACGTGCTGCATCTTCGGCCCGGCACCAAGGAGTGGTTCATGCCCGCCCTCCGGGCGGCGTACCCCCACCTGCTGCCCCGCTATCAGCGCTTCTACCGTGGCGCTTACGCTCCCAAGCACTATACGCAACAGGTTCTCGCCAAGGTGGCCGAGCTACAGGAAAAGTGGGGCCTCAACCATCCGCTGGTGGATGATCGTCCCAGTGCGGGCCAGCTGCGACTGACGCTGTAGCCTACTGGGCCAGCTAATAGACCTCACCCTCCGCCTTGATCGAGGACGAGCCCACTTCTCCCGCCTAGCGGGTGTTCGAGCTCTAGGACCAGAACTCGTCCGCCTTCTTCGTGTCCTCAGCGAACGACCAGAACTCCGTGACCTTCCCGCCGCTCACGTGGTAGACGTCCGTGTCCATCGCGTCGTACTGCTTCCCCTGCCGCGACGCGGTCGCTCGTGTGAGCGCCACCGCGTGCACGTCGTTCGCCACCACGTCGTGCACATCGATCTTGAACGTGCCGCCGGTCAGCTCGGCGGACTTCGCGAACGCCGCGAACACCGCCTCCCGGCCCCTGTGCGTTCCCGACAGCTGGTTATTCCCGGTGACGTGCCACACCACGTCCTCCGCGAATAGCTCCGTCACCGTCGGCATGTCCCCCGAGGCGAACGCCGCATACCCCTTCTTCAACAGCTCTGCGTTAGGATGATCCGCCATGAGATGACCTCCTTCTGGCTCCGCGCCGCCGTAGCGGCGGTCGATCGTATGGACTTTCCCCTCCATCTTGACGGAGGGAACCCTTGTTACCGTCCGATACGGTACACGACAATGGTGGCGGCGACAAGCGTAGATGGAGGACGGCGTAGACGCCGCTCGCTCCGGTTGAAGAGCTGATTGTTGGAGCCGCTGCCGATGGCGTAGAATGGGCCAAGCATCCAGTACGCCCGGCTTGGGAAGTAGGCGCTGCTCAGGCCGCGTCGTTCGCAGGTGGGATTCGTAAGAGGTAGTCAGTGTGGCAAGTACCGGGCAAGAGATGAACGGGCATCCTGGCGTTGACGTACGAAGCGCTCCTCGGTCTGGGTCTTATTCTCAGGCAGGCGCAACTGGTCCTCCGAGGAGCGCCTACGCTGAACTGAGGAGGCTGATCGAGGAGAGAGGGCTGCTGGACCGGCGGCCCGTCTACTACGGCCTCCAGATCATGCTGGCTCTGGGCCTGTTCTCTGTAAGCGCAACGTTGCTCGTGCTGATAGACGTGCTGTGGGTGCAACTCTTGAATGCCGTATTTCTGGCGTTCATCTTCCAACTGTTTGTTTTCATCGGCCATGATTCCGCTCATCGGCAGGTCACGCGCTCTGTCCGCAACAACGATCGGATCGCGTTGCTGTTCTGGAATCTCCTGATGGGGGTAAGCAAGAGCTGGTGGTTTGGCAGGCACAACCGGCATCACGCTAAGACCAATCGGGTGGATGAGGACCCCGATGCTGAGCTATGGTTCCTCTGCTTTTCAGAGGAAGCGGCCTGCAAGAAACGGGGCACCGAGCGGCTCTTGCTCAAGTACCAGGTCTTCCTGGCGCCCCTGCTATCTCTGTACCCGGTAGTTCTGCGCTACTTCACGTTCAGATTCCTGGTTTGGGTGAAGGGAAGCGATGTCGGCGAGGTGCCGGCCCCACAGAGGTATTCCCCGCTAGAGGTGTCTCTTGTGGCCGTCCACTTTCTGCTGTACTTCGGCCTGTTGTTCTACGTGTTGGGGGTGTGGCAGGCGGGACTGTTTGCCCTGATCCACCAGGGGCTGTGGGGTCTGTACTACGCTTCTGTGACTGCCACTAATCACAAGGGTATGCCTGTTCTGGGGAAGGGTGACGAGCTTGATTTCTTGCACCAGCAGGTGATCACCAGCCGGAACGTTAAATCTCACCCCGTAGTCGACTTCTTGTTTGGGGGGCTTAACTTCCAGATCGAACATCACCTATTCCCAACCATGCCACGGAACAAGCTGAAAGAAGCGCAGACGATCGTCCGGCCTTTCTGTGAGGAGCGGTCCATATCCTATTGTGAGACCGGCCTGCTTGAGTCCTATAGGGACATAATGGGATCGCTCCGGGAGACCAGTCTCGTGGCGAGGGAAAGCCTAGCCCAGGACGGGGTGGGCAACTAGCCGCTGACGGAGCTTCCTGCATTCAGATCAGCAGGGGATTGACCTACCGGCTCAGCTGGTAGACCTTGCCCTCGGTCTTGATCGAGGGCGCGACGATCATCTCCGCCTCGTGAAGCTCGGCGATCGTCTGGGCGCCACAGACGCCCATGCATGTGCGGATAGCACCCATCAGGTTCTCCGTGCCGTCCGTATTGGAGGTTGGCCCGAACAGCAGCCGGTCCAGCGTCGTGTCCACGCCTACAGTGATGCGGGTGCCCCGCGGCAGCTCCGCGTGGCCGGTCGACATTCCCCAGGAGTAACCTCTTGCCGGCGCCTCCTCCGTCCGCGCGAAGGCGGAGCCCAGCATGACGGCGTCCGCGCCCGCGGCCAGCGCCTTGCAGATGTCGCCGCCGCTGCGCATGCCGCCGTCCGTGATGATCGGCACGTAATGCCCGCTCTCGCTGTAGTACTGGTCGCGGGCGGCGGCACAGTCCATCGTCGCCGTCACCTGCGGCACGCCAATGCCCAGCACCTCGCGCGAGGTGCAGATAGCGCCCGGCCCCACACCCACGAGCAGGCCTGAGATGCCGGTCTCCATAAGCTCCTTCGCCGCCCCGAAGGTAACCGTGTTGCCCACCACCACGGGTACGCGGATGTTCGCGCACAGCTCCTCGAAGATGAGGCCGCGCAGGCTGCGCGAGATGTGGCGGGCCGTGGTGACCGTGGACTGCACGACGAACACGTCGGCGCCGGCGTCCACGGCGATGGGCGCCAGCTTTTTCGTGTTGGCGGGCGTGCAGGAGACGGCGCATGCGACGCCGCCCTCCTTGATCACACGGATGCGCCGGCCGATGAGCTCCTCGCGAATGGGGGCTGCGTACAGCTTCTGGATGACGGCCGCCGACTCGCTCTGGTCGGCCTGGACGATCTCCGCGATCACCGTGCTGGGGTCTTCGTAGCGGCACTGGAGGCCTTCCAGATTCATCACCGCCAGGCCGCCGCGCTGACCCATCTCCACCGCGAAGCGCGGGTCGCTCACGGAGTCCAGGGCGGCAGCCAGAATCGGCATCTCGAACGTGAACTCGCCCAGCGCGAAGCGGACGTTCGTAAGCTCCGGGTTGACGGTGACGGAGCCGGGGACGATGGCCACCTCGTCGAACCCGTAGGCGGGTCTGAGTTCTCGATAAGCTGATAGACTCACGATTCCTCGCCTCGGAAAAGGGACCTGCGGGGATTTTCCACTACTATATCAACGGCCGAATCCGGCGTCAACGGTTATTCGCCTAATGGCGAAGGAGTTTAATCATTTCCCTATCGTTAACATCGCACCTGGCGGAGCTGAACGTATCGCTTAACGGTATAATCGCCCCGAGATGCCCACCCTGTACGTCGTCGCCACCCCCATCGGCAACCTGGAGGACGTCACCCTTCGTGCCCTCCGCGTCCTGCGTGAGGTCTCCCTCATCGCTGCCGAGGACACCCGCACCACCCGCAAGCTGCTCGCCCGCCACGGCATCCGCGCCTTGCCTACCGGCAGGCAGGCCCGCCTCGTCAGCTACAACGAGCACAACAAGGCGGCGCGGACCCCACAGCTCCTCGCCGCCCTGCGCGACGGCGACGTCGCCCTCGTCTCCGAAGGCGGTACGCCCGTCATCAGCGACCCCGGCCACGACCTGGTGACGGCGGCCCTGGAGGCAGGATTCACCGTCACGCCTATCCCCGGCCCCTCCGCCGTCACGGCCGCGCTCGCTGTCTCCGGCCTGTCCACCCGGCAGTTCACCTACCTGGGCTTCCTCCCCCGCCGCGCCGGCGAGCGCCGTCGCCTCTTCGCCTCCCTGCGCGACGACTCTCGCACCATCGTCGCCTTCGAGTCGCCGCACAGGCTGCTGCGCAGCCTCTCCGACATGCACGCCGAGTGGGGCGAGCGCCGCATCGCCGTCTGCCGCGAGCTGACTAAGGCGTTCGAGGAGGTGTTCCGCGGCTCCATCGGCGAGGCGCTGGAGCACTTCGCCGATAGGCCCCGCGGTGAGTTCACGCTCGTCGTCGAGGGGTCCACCGGCCCCGCTGCGCCCGACTTCGAGGAGGTCCGCCGGGACCTGCAGCAACGCAAGGCGGACGGGGAGCCCGCCAAACGTGCCGTCGCCGAGGTGGCGCGGCGTTACGGCCTGCCTCACCGGCAGGTCTACGGCATGTGGCTGGAGATAGGCACGTAGCGTAGGGGCAACCTTGCCTACCGGCAGGCAAGCTTTATGTCGCTAGGCCGGCCGGACTTGGGGTCGGGCGAAGCCTGAATCCCTTCAGAGCCTGTCCGCCTCGGGCGGTCCCCAGCTGCCCGCGGGATAGGGGCGTACCGGCGGCATTTCGTCGAGCACCGGCTGCACGACCGCCCAGGCGCGCTCAACGCCGTCGCCGCGTGCGAAGAGCGTGTGGTCGCCGTCCATCGCCTCGTGGAGGAGGCGCTCGTACGCCTCTGCGGGCTGGGCCATGAACGCATCGCCGTAGGAGAAGTTCATTCGAACGGGTTTCACCTTTATCTCTGGTCCTGGCACCTTGGCGAGGAAGGCGAAGGTGATCTCTTCGTCTGGTTGAATGCTGATCGTGAGATG
>JADFRV010000007.1 GCA_022561095.1 Chloroflexota bacterium
TCGGGAACGTGCCGCTGGTGAACTGGCTGCCGGACGTCGTTCGTAACCGGTTAGTGCCCCACGCCAGGGCCTACACCCACGCGGACCTCCAGCGGCTGTACCGCCGGGCCGGTCTCCGCGAGCGTCTGCATGCGTACGTCTTCCCAGGGTTTGACCACGTGGCGGCGCGGCGCAAGGTGGTTGGGAAGGCGCTGCGGATAGCGCTTTACCCGTTGGAGCGCACCCCGCTGCGAATCTTCGGGCTATCGCACTTCGTTGTATTAGAGAAGGTCTGATCTATCTGTGGCTAGGATTTACAAGTACAGGCGGAACCGCGTAAAGCGGGCGGCGCTGCAGCGCAGCCGTTTGATGCGTGCTCGCTGGCATTGGCTCTTGACCGTGACGATGATCGCGGTCCTGGGTGGACTGGTGACGATCGGCGTGTTCGGGTTCCTCATCTACCGCACCTACGCCCATGACCTCCTGGCCCCGGAAGACGCGATCGCCAATTCAGCCATCGGGACGAGCATCGCCTACGACCGTAACGGAGAGTACCTGTACGAGTACATCGATCGTCTGGGTGGGCTACGCAACCCGGTTCCGCTGGAGGAGATGTCGCAGTACATGATCGATGCCACAGTGTCTACGGAGGACGCCAGCTTCTACGGCAACCCGGGGATCAACTTCAAGGGGCTGCTCAGGGCGGCCTCGGAGAACCTAACACCGTTCGGCCCGGGCTTTTTCGAAGGGAGCGGCGGCAGCTCCATCACCCAGCAGCTGGTGAAGAACGTCTACATCGAGCCGGAGAAGCGGTTCGACCGCCGCATCGAGCGCAAGGTGAAGGAGACGGTAATCGCCCTGGAGCTGAAGCGGAAGTACTCCGACGATCAGATCCTGGAGTGGTATCTAAACACGATTGATTACCTCAACTTTGCCTTCGGCGCGGAGGCGGCCGCTCAGCGCTACTTCGGCGTCTCCGCCAAGGAGCTGACGCTGGCCCAGGCGGCGATGCTGGCGGGGATTCCGCAGGCCCCCGGCCTCTACTCCCCTGTCGTGCCGGACAACGCGGAGCGGGCGAAGGTGCGGCAGCGGGAAGTGCTGAACCTGATGGTCAGGCACAGCTACATTACCCAGGCTGAGGCGGACGAGGCGGCGGCAGAGGAGCTGACGTACGAGAAGAGTGGCTTCTTTATCCAGGCCCCCCACTTCGTGTTCTACGTCCGGGACGATCTGCAGAAGATGTGCGAGAAGGGGATGTTCGATCCACCGGGCGACTTGTCTTGCGAGAAAGTAGTGTCCCAGGGCGGCCTGCGCATAACCACCTCCATAGACATGGGCCTCCAGCGCATCGGCGAGGGGATAATCGAGAGCGTTATCAGCAGCAATGAGGAGCGGTTCCTTGGGCATGACGGCGCTATCGTGGCGATCCGGTCGGGAACGGGCGAGATCCTGACCTACGTCGGCAGCCGTGACTTCTTCCGCGATGACATCGATGGGCAGGTGGACATCGTCTCCGCAGAACGGTCGCACGGGTCAACGATGAAGCCGTTCACCTACCTGACGGCGTTCGAGCAAGGGTGGGTGCCTTCTACCCTTGTGCGGGACGCTCCCTTGAAGCTGGATGTGGGCGGCAACCAGGTGTCCGTGAACAACTGGAATAAGAGTTACTTGGGCAACATCACGGTCCGCAAGGCGCTTTCGGAGTCGGTGAACGTGGCGGCGGTGAACACGGTGATGGAGGTGGGGATCACGGAGTTCCAGGAGACGGCCCACCGCCTGGGGATCACCGGCCTTAGCCGCAATGATTGCGGGCCGACAATCACCCTCGGCGCCTGCGAGGTGAAGATGATCGATCAGGCCTACGCCTACAGCGTGCTGGCCAACGGCGGCAAGATGATGGGCATGCCCACGGTGCAAGACTTGCCGGACGGCTTCCGTGAGCTGGACCCAGTGGCCGTGCTTCGGATCGAGGATGCAGAGGGGAACCTGCTCTACGAGTTCGAGGGGCCTGAGGAGCGGCAGGTGGTGAAGCCGGAGCACGCGTACATGATTACGGATATCCTGTCCAATAACGCGATCCAGTGGAGCAGGCTCACCTTCGGCTGGACGGCGACCTCCAAGACCGGGACCAGCGAGGACTTCCGGGATAACGTAGTGCTGGGATACTCGCCGGGGCCTGAGGGCCTGGTGGTGGACGTGTGGATGGGCAACGCGGACAACACCCCCATGGCCGAGGGCGCCTTTAGCTCTGCCGGAGCCGGCCCCATGTGGAAGGCCTTCATGGCCGAGGCGCACGCGTACTTGGAGATACCCAAGGCGAAGTTTGAGGCGCCGGATACCATCGTCATCGCCAAGTGTGGCGGGCGGTCAGAGTCGTTTGTGAAGGACGAGCAGCCGACGAAACCGGGTACCTGCAAGGCGCCGAAGTCGGGGGCCAGCGGAAACGAGACGCCGACGCCCACTCCCAAGGTGCCCAGGTTCACGCCCCGCGGCGTCCCCTCACCCACCTCTACTCCGGAGCCTGATCCCACGCCCACGCCTACGCCTGATGCCACACCCACGCCGGAACTGACACCAACACCAACGCTGGAGCCCACGCCTTCTCCGGAGGAGACGCCGGAGGGGGAAGGCGCAGGGCAGGGCGCCAACCAGACTAGCAGCGCGGTGGAAGATGGGGCGTATGGCCCCAGGCGCTTGCTCGTGCTAGCCTAGCCTGGATGATGGGCGGCTTGCCCCCGTTACCTCAGGGGCGAACCGAAACAGGGGGTCGAAAGTATCGCTGATGCACCAGGGGCGCCGCTAGCGCGATGTCCTGTGCCTGAGGATACCCAGGGAGTAAGATTGAGGGGAAAGGCTGGCCAGAGACATGGTTGAGGACTCACGACAGGAGACCGACCCGCGCGCCATTCACACGGTCAAGCCGGGCGATCGGGTGTTGCGGCTGCGCGCTCACAGGCGCCGTCTTCCCCTCATCGAGCGGAGGGTAGGCGGCCCGCTGATGGCGGCGATCGATCTGTTTGCCGACATCGCTACACAGACACCGATAGTGCCGATGATCGCCACCCTGATAGCCCTGGTGGCGATTGCGCCTATCCCTGTATTCTTCTTCGAGCAGGGGGCCGCCGATACGCAGGTCACATCGTACTGGGTAGGACTGTGGTGGGCGGTATCGGCCTTCACCACGGTGGGGCACAGTGAAGTGGTGCTCCTGACCACCGGAGGCCGTATCGTCGGCTCCATTTACACCGTCATCAGCGTCGGTCTGTTCTTCGGGAGCGTGATCGCCGCCTTTAGCTCTTACTTCGTGCTGACCTGGCGGCGGCCCAAGCGGATGCTCGTCGACACGGTCACCTACTATCTTCAGCGCATGGACGAGTTGACGGTGGAGGAGCTGGACGACCTGGAGGATATCACCGAGGGTCTTTTCCACACGGTCAAGGAGCGCGCCGAACGGGAGCACCGCCACAGCCAGCATGAAGAGGATACATCTTCTAAGGCGGATCGACCGTCGTCCGATACGGAGTAAGCTAGATCCCGGCCAGAAGACTGTCCAGGTCCGCCTCGCTGTGAAGGCTGCGGGCCAGGAGCACGAACTCCGCGACGGAGCCGGAGCGGTCGCGCAAACGCTGCAGCTTGGGCCCGATGGGGTCTATGGAGCCGGGCGTGTCGGCGTAGGAGCCATAGAAGGCGAAGTAGGCCTGGTTGATGCGGCGGATGTAGACCCCAAACGATTCGAACTCGTCGCGCTTCTCGTCCATCAGGCTCTCAGCCGCCTCCACACGCCCTTCGGCTAGCAGCTCCTCGACGCGGAGGCGGAGAGAGCGTATCTCGGCTCGGAAATCGAAGTCGGCGGACGTCTGCGATGGTGATGACGGTTGCGGTGGCGTTGGGGAGCCGTAACGTTGGATGAACAGGTCGGCCAGCTCGCGCCCGGCTAGGTTGGCGACCGTCTCGTTCAGCGTGCGTGCCTCCTGGCCGCTGAAGTAGCTGCGTCCCAGCGGATAGAACGCCAGATATTGGTGGAGCCACTCGTGGATGACGGTCTCCACGACGCTGCGGTAGGAGGCGAGCTCTGGGATGACGCTGGGGTAGGTGGCGACGCCGCCGGTGTTCACGACGAGGGCGGAGACGCCGGTCTCCTCCGTCTCGCTCTCCACGGCGGCGACTGCCTCTGGATCCAGACCCGGGACGAGGAGATAGCTGCGGTCCAGGTCGATGCGCTCACGGGGAGAGACGGCCAGCACCTTTGGGGGGCTATCGAGCTCGAAGTCCAGGGGCGGGAAGAACAGGTCGATGTCGGAGAAGAGAGGCGGGTTCATGCCGAACCTCAGATCGTCCAGGAAGTCGCTGATGCGGCCTTCCAGGACCTCTTCCAGTTCGTTCTCCGCGGCGTTACGCTCCCGCTCGGCCTGCGAGAGGCGGTCCGGGTCCGATCCGTCGCGCTCCAGGCTGCGGATGTCGGCCGTCAGCTCGAAGTAGCGGCCGATGAGGAGATCCTCCTCGGCTCGGCTGGGGCCGCCGTCGAACACGGTGGCCAGCTTGTACAGCCACTTCTCGGGGAGGTGGCGCAGCTCCCAGCCCACGATGTCGTAGGCGTTGCGGTTGGCGACGGCGTCTATCGGGTCGCCGGAGGAGAGGTCGCGGAACAGGAGGACGCCACCGGCGGTCGCGCTGAGGATGACGAGGGCGAGAAAGGTGAGGTAGGCGGCGAGCAAGCGATTGAGCATTAGATCGACGGGGGCGACGAACTGAAGGGGGCGCTTCTATTATAGCGCGGCTTCGCTTAGCAGCGCCTCCGGCTGAACAGGACGGTGACGGTGCCTTCGGGTAGCTCTTGGCTCATGGCGGCATGCCTGCAGGAATAACACAGACTAGGCGCGGGAAGGCCAGGGTGTCAAGGAAGAGCTAGGGCCAGACCAGCCTGCCGCCTATGTTCGTCTTCTGGATGAAGCTGTCGTCATAGGTGACGGAGACATCGTCCAGGGGCGCGGGGATGCCGCCGAACTCCACCAGGTAGTCGTGGAGGGCCTGCCACTGCTCTGGGGTCATCCAGCCGACGCCGTTCTGGTAAGCGGGACCGACCAGAGCGGCACGCAACTCCGTGTCCATCATAAACCGCATGTGGTCGCGGTCTTCCTGGGGCGCGAACTGGAGGACGATGTCGATCGCCTCGTCCGGGTTTTCTCGGGCGAATTCGATGCCGCGAAGGGCGGCCTTGAGGAAGCGAAGGGTGATGTCCGGGTTCTCCCTGAGGTAGTCCTGGGTGGTGACGTAGGTGAGGCCGAGGGTGGGCGCGCCGAAATCGGCCGCCTCCACGACCGTAACTCCGTAGCCCAGGTTGCGCAGGGTGTTCGGCTCGTTGGAGAGGAAGAGGGGGAAGATGTCGACCTCGCCTTCGGTGAGGAGCTGGGGCGAGAAGCCGATGCGAACGGTCGCTACATCGCCGGGGTCGATGCCGTTGGCGTTGAGGATGGCGAGGAAGTCGGGGGTGGGCTGTGTGCCCTTGTAGCCGGCGCGCCTGCCGGCCCAGTCCGCGGGCGTCTCGATGCCGGAGTCGGCGAGGACGGCGAACCCCTGCTGGCCTTGCTGCCCGATCAGAGCGATGGCGACGATGCCCAGGGGCGGGTCGTCGCCCGCGCGCTCGATGACGGTGGCGGCGTCGCCGGTAGAGAACTGAACCTGGCCCAGACCGAGGAACTTGAAGTTCTCGCCGGGGGTGTTGACGTGCTGGATCTCGACCTCCAGGTTCTGCTCGGCGAAAAAGCCCTTCTCCTGGGCGACGTAGGCGCCGACGAATGGCAGGTTGGCCTGGGGCTTGAAGCCGGCCATGAAGGTGATCTTGTCGGGCGCGGCTGGGCTTAGCGCGGGGGAGGAGGCCCCCGACTCGTCGGGGCTGCCTCCCCCGTTCTCGCAGGCGGCCAGAAGCAGCGCGAGGAGCAGCGGCAGCAGGGCGGCGAGCAGCGAGCGGGGTGTGATGTGGGGCATTCGGACACTCCTATCGGATGGTGCGTATCGTCTCGTGCCAGAAGAGAAGGCGTCGCTCAGTCAGGTAGAGGAGGACGTTGAGGGTGACGCCGGTGAGGGCGAGGACGCCGACGGCGGCGAACAGGGTGGGCGTGTCCAGGTTGGCGTTGGCCACGAATATCACCAGACCCAGGCCGCGGTCGCCGGTGAACCATTCGGCGACGACGGCGCCGATGAGGGCGAGGGGGTAGGTGACTTTGAGGGCGGCGAACAGGTAAGGCAGGGCGCTGGGCAGGCGCAGCTTCCAGAACAGCTGCCAGGGGGAGGCGCGAAGGGAGCGCATGAACTCCAGCGCTCCGGGGTTGACGTCGCGGAAGCCGGTCATAGCGTTGACCAACATGGGGAAGAAGGAGAGGAGGGCGGCGACGAGGACCTTGGGGGTGGTGCCGAATCCGAATATGATTACCAGGACCGGCGCCACCGCGACGATGGGCGTGACCTTGATGATGATCGCCAGGGGGAACAGAGCCCGCTCGGTCAGACGGGAGTGGGCCATCGCTACCGCCAGGGCGAGGGCGAAGGAGGAGCCGAGGAGCAGGCCGAGTGTCGCCTCGTACAGCGTCCAGCCACCCTCGCGCCAGAAGAAGGCAGGGTCATCCAGGAACCGCTCCAGGACCTCTGACGGGGGTGGCACTACGATGATGGCGATGTCCCGCCACTGCACCCAGAACTCCCAGAAGAGGAGGGCGCCGATGAGGGTCAGGGCCGGCGGGAGGATGTGAGCGGCGAGAGAGCGCAGAATCTGGTTCATGCCGGGGCCTCCTTGAGCAGGTTGCGGAGCTGGTCGGCGTAGTCCAGGAAGGGGGCGGTCCGCTCCATCTCCTGGGTGCGTGGGCGCGGCAACTCGATGTCGATCGCGGCGCGGACGGTGCCGGGGCGCGGGGATAGCACGACGACGCGATCGGAGAGGGCGATCGCCTCCGGAATGGAGTGGGTGACGAATACCACGGTCTTGTGGGGCCGCCGGGTCGGCCGACCTTCGGCCCCGGAGGGCGCTCCGCCCCCGGCAGACCAGATGCGCAGGAGCTCGTAGCGCATGGCGGAGCGGGTGATCTCATCCAGGGCGCCGAACGGCTCGTCCATAAGCAGTAGTGAGGGGTCGAAGGCCAGCGCGCGGGCGATAGCGACGCGCTGCTGCATGCCGCCGGAGAGTTCGTGCGGGTAGTAGGAATGGAAGTCGGCCAGGCCGGTGAGTTCCAGGAGCTCCTCCGGTGATGGGGCGGTCCGGTCGCGAGCACCGTGGTCGATCTCCAGGGGGAGGCGGACGTTGCTGAGGACGGTGCGCCAGGGGAGGAGGGCGGGGTCCTGGAAGACGAGGCCGATATCGCGGCGGCGCTGGGATTCGACGGGGGCGGCGCCGTCGATGAGCACTTCGCCCTCGCTGGGACGCAGGAGGCCACCGATGATGCGAAGGAGGGTGGACTTGCCGCAGCCGCTGGGCCCGATCACAGTCAGGAACTGCCCCCACGCTACGTCCAGGGCAACGTCAGCCAGCGCCGTCAAGGCGCGGCGGCTGTCCTGGAAGACGTGGGTCAGGCTGCGGAGGGACACGTGGTAACGGACGTTGGCCATGCGGCGAATAATCGCTCCTGCCCCACTGGGGCCGGTAAAGCCTATCGCTGCGGGGGTGAAGTCCGCCTCAGGCGGATGGCCAACATCGCTTGGGACCGGGAGGCACACCCCACGCCGCCATCCCGGTAAAGTCGCGGACGATTGTACCGCTTAGCGAGGGGCTAAGGCAAGGGGTGTGGGGTTGCGACACGGTTGCGGCGGGCAAACCGGCGCGCCTATACTGGCGGCGCTGTCCGCAGGCGGGCTTCCGGCAGGCGGGTGCGGATGTTAGTGTTCAAGCTATCTGAACGGCTTTGTGCTGTCATAATCGGAGGACTTGCGCATGATGAAGATAGGCATCATCGGCGGCACCGGCCCGGAGGGGCTGGGGCTGGCGATGCGGTTCGCGAAGGCTGGTGACCGGGTGTTCATCGGCTCGCGATCGAAAGATAAGGCGGAGGAGGCGGCGAAGAATGTGAAGGAGGCGCTGCCGGAGGCGAAGGTGGAGGGGCTGGTCAACGCGGAAGCGGTGGAGCAGGCGACGGTGGTGTTCCTGACCGTGCCCTGGGACGCCCATCAAAGCACCCTGGAGAACCTGGCCGAGGCGATCGGTGACAAGGTGCTGGTCGACGTGGTGGTGCCCATGCTGTTCGACCGCGGTCAACCCAAGGCGATCCTGGTGGACGAGGGCTCGGCGGCGCAGCAGGCGCGGGCCGTAGCGCGCGAGGCGAAGGTGGTGAGCGCGTTCCAACACCTGGACGGCAGGGAGCTTCAGAAGGTCGATCGGCCGATGCAGGGGGACGTCCTCGTCTGCGGCGACCACAGGGGCGCCAAGAAGACGGTGATGGAGCTGGTGGAGCGGATCGAGTACGTGCGGGCGCTGGACGCGGGCGGGCTGACGAACGCTCGCTACCTGGAGGAGTGGACCGTGTTGCTCCTTCACATCAATAAGATATACAAGGCCCACACGGGTGTGCGTATCGTCGGGGCGTGAATCGATGGGCGCGCCGGAGCTACGGATCATCGGCCTGGGCGGCCTGCCCGACGTCAAGCCTGGGGACGACGTCGCGGCGCTGATCTGCGAGGCGGCGGAGCGGCAGGGCACGCCCCCGGCGGCGGGCGATGTCCTGATCGTCACCCAGAAGATCGTCTCCAAGGCCGAAGGGAGGGTGGTCGACCTGGCGGAGGTGGAGCCGGGCGCGGAGGCGCTGAGGCTGGCCGAGGAGACGGAGAAGGACCCGCGGCTGGTTGAGCTGATCCTCAGGGAGAGCCGCCGCATCGTCCGTCAGGCGGGGCCGGTGCTTATCACGGAGACGCGGCACGGCTTCGTGTGCGCCAACGCCGGGATCGACGCCTCCAACGTGGGCGAGGGGTACGTGGCGCTGCTGCCGGAGGACCCTGACCGCTCGGCCTCCGGAATCAGGGCCGTTCTGCGAGAGCGTACCGGGCTGGAGGTGCCGGTGATCATCAGCGATACGTTCGGACGGCCCTGGCGCGAGGGCCACACTAACGTAGCGGTGGGAGTGGCGGGGATGGAGGCGTTCGTGGATTACGTGGGGCAGACGGACCCCTACGGGTACGAGCTGCGGGTCAGCACGCTGGCGGTGGCCGACGAGCTGGCGGCGGCGGCGGAGCTGGTGATGGGGAAGCTATCCGGGGTGCCGGTAGCGATCGTGCGGGGGTACGAGTACCCGAAGGGCTGCGGCACGGCCCGCGACATAGTGCGTCCGCCGGAGCGCGATCTCTTCCGGTAGGAGCCTGTCGGCGTCATCAGGATACGTATCAGTGGGTGGCCAGGCGTTCCCCTGAGGCGCCAGCAATCAAGGCTGAGGCAAAGGAGATGTGACCTATGGCGGATGTCAAAGTCTACGGGGCCCCCTGGTGCCCCGATTGCAGACGCTCCAAGCAGTTCCTGGGCGAACAGCGCGTGCCCTATGACTGGATCGATATCGATGCGGAATCGGAGGGGCTGCGCTTCGTGGAGGAGCTGCAGGGCGGCGGACGGTCGATACCCACGATAGTCTTTTCCGATGGGAGTCATCTCATCGAGCCTTCCAACGACGAACTGGCAAAGAGGCTAGGCCTGAGCCTCAAGGCCGAACGCAGCTACTATGATCTGTTGATCGTAGGTGGTGGGCCAACCGGGCTGACGGCGGCGATCTACGCCGCTCGCGAGGGGATCGACAGCCTAGTGATTGATAAGAGCGCGCTCGGTGGCCAGGCGGCTCTTACTGAGCGCATAGACAACTACCCGGGCTTCCCTATGGGAATTCAGGGAGGGGAGCTGGCAGACCGCATCATCCAGCAGGCGAGGCGTTACGGAGGGGAGCTGCTCTCCGCCGTGGGCATAAGGGGGATCAAGCGGGATGGCCAGTTTGTGATGGCCACGACCGAAGGCGGGGATGAGTACTGCGGGCAGGTGGCTATCATCTGCACGGGATCAACCTACAGGCGGCTCGGCGTCCCAGGGGAGGAGGAGCTGATAGGTGCAGGCATCCATTTTTGCTCTACCTGCGACGGCCCCTTTTACAGGGGCGCGGATGAGCTGGTCGTCATCGGCGGGGGGAACTCCGGGCTGGAGGAGGGGCTATTCCTCACGCAGTTCGCCAAGAAGGTGCGCATCATCGAGCGTAGTGACCGGCTGAAGGGTTCGCAGCTTCTGCGGGATAAGGTGCTTAACCATCCGCAGCTAGAAGCGCACACGAATATGGAGGTCACGGAGTTCCGGGGCGAGGGCGGCAAGCTATCCGCTATCGTCGCCAGGGACAAGGAGAGTGGAGAGGAGCGGGTGTTCCGGCCCGCGGCCGCCTTCATCTTCATCGGCCTGGACCCGAACACCTCTTTCCTCGAGGGCGCTGCCGACCTCGACGAATGGGGATTCGTCGTCACGGACGAAACGCTCCAAACGACGCTGCCGGGGGTGTTCGCGGCGGGGGATGTCCGCGCCGGCTCCACGAAGCAGCTGGGAGCGGCGATTGGAGAGGGCATAACCGCGCTGCTGATGGTGAGGCAGTACCTGGAGAAGCAATCCCAGGTGACGAAACGAAAGGTGAACGCCTGATCCGCCGCCGCGGCGGCTGGCTCGCTGGGCTGAAGGGCGTGGTGGGGGCTGCGACATGGTGCGCCCGCAGGAACGGGACCTGTTTCGCTAAACTTCCCCGTTCTCTGCCCGCGAGCAGAGGGACTCGATAGGTTGGGCCTTGAGGTCCGCAGCGCTCAGTTGAAGCCGAAGTCGTTTCTTCGCCTGGCAATCAGAGCTCCATTTGTTCCACGAGTTGTAGAGACGGATGTACGGATGTTTCAGCCCATACCCGAACCTATTGCCATATATCCGGTCTATCACGGTGGAAGCCGAGTTTCGCTTCGCAAGCTCCCCAAGAACTTCGAGGCGGTCTGCAGAAGCCCTAATCTGCTGATCGAGGCTTCCTCCGATACCAAGGAGGTCGGGACGCACCTCTATGTTGAAGCCCTTTCGGCCACTGAAGAACACCCGGAAGTCACGTCCTTCAGCCAAGGGCCATCGCGAAGTTAGCAGCTCTACCGCGAGCACGGCAACTCGGCGGGCGTCCTCCAGGTTTTCCGAGTAACCATTGGTCCAGTCCCGGCTGTCGATGTCTACTAAGAATGGTCCTTGAAGAGGCTCCACCTGGGACTGTTCCGGCCACAAGGTTAGCGTGCGATAAACGTTCGTGTTCCCACAAACGGAACGCCACTCGGCCAGAACGTTCGGGGAGTGTCGCTTGAAGTCGTGTGACAGTTTGCCTACGTCGTCAAGCGAATGGAACCAGCCAGAAATAGCGGGTGCCTGTTGGTTGGGACGAGTACGAGAGGGCTCATCATCGTCTGTTAGGGGGGCGTGGTGTCCTACCCCGACGAGCCAGCCTTGTTTTGCTTGGCTCTCAGAAAGCCACCAGAAATCAGGAATTGCCCGGATAGTCATTTACCAGCTGCTGGGCAGGTCTCCCTTCTCCTTCTGCTCCTCGACGAAGGCGTATGTGCCATCATCCTGGAGGACGACCGGCTTGCCGACGTCGGTGATCTGACCGCGCTGGTCGAGCTCCGTGCGCAGCAGCGCCAGCTCGTCCTCCGTGGGCGTCTCCAGCGTCTCGACTTTCTTGGCCATCCGTGGCTTGAACGACATCTCGGCCAGGACCTGGTCGACGGTGACGAAGGGGGAGACGCCGGAGAGGCGGAGGTGGCGGTCCTCATAATCGAACACGGCCCAGGGGGTGACGACGCGCCAGGGGCCGGTGCCGCGGGGGAGGCCGACGCGCTCGCGGGCGCCCTCGCTACCGTCGAGGAATCCGGGCGAGGAGATGAAGTCCACACGAGGGACGAACTTGCGGGCCTGCTGGTCGGTCATGAGGATGGTGTGCCAGCAGAGGGCGGCGATGGAGTCGGCGCCGCCGGGGCCGCCGAAGCGTCGGTGCTCGCCCTCGTAGTCGCCCAGGGCGGTGGAGTTGATGTTGCCGTAGGGGTCCACCTGGAGGGTGTTGAGGATGCCGTAGTCCATGAGTCCGATCTGGGCGTGGAAGCCGATGGTGTTCATAGTGCCCCACTGCAGGGCGCGATAGCTGGAGCGGCTGGCGACCATCGTCATGAGGGGGTCGAGGGGGAGGGAGGGCTCAGGGGCGAGGACGCCATCCTCAGTGACGTAGATGGCGTTGGGGGCGTACAGCTTTGTGGCCAGGAGGATGGAGGCCATGGGGGAGCCGCCGCCGGCCACCCAGTAGGTCCTGGCGTCCTCGATCATGCGGGCTACCGTGCAGATCTGGTGCTCGCGCTCGTTGAAGTAGGCGGCCTTCTCGCTCATGCTGTGTACCCCTCCTTGATGGTGGCGCGGCCCCGGATCTCCTTCAGCCTGTTGGCGCCGACGAGCTTGTCCAGCATCTCAGCCTGGGAGGAGACGCCGTAGACGTACTTGTCGAGATACTGGGGGATGAGGCCGCGCAGGGTGGAGGCGACGATCTCGATGACGTGCGGCACGTCCGAGGCGTAGTGGCCCTGCATCTCGCCCGGGTAGGCGCCGAAGGGGGCGTGGACGACGGCGTCCACGACGTAGTAGGGGATGGTGGTACGGCCGGGGTCGCGGCGGATCTCCTCCGTATCGATGATCTCCTCGGCGGAGACGATCACCTTCTTCGATGCCATCGCCGCCTCCTGGTGGGAGATGCCGGTGCCGAAGATGCGGGCGTTGCCGAAGGCGTCCGCCTGGTGGACGTGGATGAGGGCGACGTCCGGGTTGAGGGCGGGGACGATGGTGATCGGCTCGCCGGTGTAGGGGTCGTTGATCAGCTTGGCGCCGGAATGGGTGAAGCCGTCCGTGCCGCCGAATGAGCGAACGGGGATGAAGGGGAGGCCCATAGCGCCGGCCATGATGCGGTTGGTCAGCACTACGTTGGAGTACTCGAAGGCCTTGACGCGGCCCTCACGGATCGCCTGCTCCACGGTGGGGCCGAACAGGAAGAAGCCGACATCGAGCTTGGAGACGCAATCGCCGCCGACGAGGAGGGCGGCGGCGACCCAGGTGAACTTGGCGCCCACCCAGAGGTCCTTCTTCTTCTGGCGGATCACCTCGCGGATGAGGGAGGCGGGGCCGCGCTGGAGGTAGTTGCACTCGTAGAGGAGGTAGTCGCCGTCGGAGACGAACTTCTCGATAGCCTCCTTCTCAGACATGAGCTTGGGGACGAGGGCGCGGGTCTTGTTCTCGTGGACCCAATCGCGGAAGCCATCGGGGTCTACCTTGAGGTATTCGCCCCGCCCTTCGGCGAGGATATCGACAGTGGTCATGTGCGTGCTCCTTGGGTTAGAAGGGAAGCCTAAGACCTATCTGGTTAGCCCATTCGTGCATGTCCAGATAGCCGCGGTAAGCTTGTGCTTTACCGCCGGCTATTTCGAAGAACCCTGCCTCCGGAAAAGCCATCCTCTTCCCCGACGGCTCCTGGCGCAGGTACGGCCCAGTCCAGGTGGCGGTGTTGTCGATCTCCACGGCGACCGTGTGCTCGTCAGCCAGCACGATACGGTAGTCGAAATGCCAGTCGGGAAACGCATTAAACGAGTATCGCAGGCTCTTGGCGTTTGCCTCTTTGCCTTTACGTACTAA
This sequence comes from Chloroflexota bacterium, assembly GCA_022561095.1. Classification (GTDB taxonomy): domain Bacteria; phylum Chloroflexota; class Dehalococcoidia; order SM23-28-2; family RBG-16-64-32; genus JADFNQ01. The sequence continues at coordinate 13,658 of JADFRV010000007.1, forward strand.
GGGCACGCCGGAGTCCTGCCATGTCGCATCTTCGGCCAGCAACGAGACTATGCCCTCGACGTCGTGAGCGTTGGCGAAGGCGAACCAGCGGTTGACCAAATCGATGGCGGCTTCACGGCCGGGCATAGTGGCGTCCTCCTTGTGCGTGATTATCGTCGAGTTCATATTGTCGAGATTTCGATGCGGGACACGGGCGTATGATTGCGCCTGGTGGGAGAGGTGTCAAGGCCTGCTAGCGGTCGAAGTACCAGTCCCAGATCGGCTCGCCCCAGAACAGGGCGACCACGGCGCCGATGGCGATGAAGGGCCCGTAGGCGATGTAGTCGCGCCGCCCCAGGATGCGCAGGAGCAGCAACGGCAGGACGAAGGCGCCCGCGGCGAAGGTGCCTATGAAGACACCCACGACGACAGAGGGTAAGCCGACCACAAGGCCCATGAGGAGCGACATCTTGACATCGCCGAAGCCGAAGGCGCCGCGGCCGAAGACGAACATGACGGAGGTCAGGACCAGGGCGGTGGCGCCGCCGGCGAAGACCTCAAGGACGGAGCGGTCCGGCCAGGCCCAGGAGAAGGCGGCGGCGAGGAGGATGGAGGGGTAGACGACGCGATTGGGGATGAGGCGTCGCTCAAGGTCGGTGAAGGTGAGGGCGAGGAATACGGTGGCGAAGAAGCCGGCCAGCAGGGCCGGGCCGAACCCAGCGACGACGAGTTCCGCGGTGACGAACAGGGCGGCGCTGCCGGGGGCGAGCAGGAAGGCGCGCAGGGGCAGCCGGCGGTCGCAGTCGGGGCAGCGGCCGCGGCTCCAGGCCACGCCGACGATGGGGATCAGCTGAAGCGGGCGAAGCGCGTGTTGGCAGTGCGGGCAGCGGTGGGCGGGGCCGGCCAGCGGTCCGTCTGTATACAGACGGTCGAAGAAGACGTCCAGCGTGTGGCCCAGGAGTAGGCCGAGGACGGCGGCGAGGATTACCATTCACCGATCACCTTAGAACAAGACCTAACCCATAGGCAAGCGAGCCGCAACGCGAAGGTCCATCTGTCGGTAACGACTGTCCTAGAGCCGCGTCTCACCTTTAGTGGCAGAATCTGGAAGTGAGGAACGGCTATCGAGGAGTCCGCTCAGCCCCTGAAGACTGATGTAACCGCGGTTGACCGTTGGCCCAAGCGGCAGCATCCAGGCGCGGCGACGGCGTCGACTCCCTCCGCGCGGCCGCTCTGGCGTGATGCGGCTCTCCAGTTCGCCCGCATCTCGTTGCTACTTGGGGCGCTGGTTCTGCTGGTTGTCGTCCGTTCCGGCGTGCCTCCGTACTTCTTTGTCCTCGCGGTAGCGGTCTCGTTGGCGGCCGTTTACGTCACCGTACGGGCAGGCGGCGACTTCCGTGTATGGGCTGTGTACGTTCTGGCTTTCGTGCTATTCACCTACCTGCGTACGCTAGCCGACGAGACGGGCAATCCCGCACAGTTCGGTTACGTTGTCAGCCTTGAGAAGACGTTATTCTTGGGCTCCGTGCCCACTCTCTGGCTTCAGGAGCACCTCTATGCTGCGGGTAAAGTCGGGGCTCTGGAGGTCTCCTCCTTGGTCGTTTACTCCTCGTACTTCCTGGCTCCTCACCTAATGGCTCTAGCGGTTTGGCGATTGGACCCCGGCCGCTTTCGACCATATGTGGTCGCCATCCTGGGCACATTCTACGCGTGCCTTGCGGTGTCCTTCGTGGTGCCGACGGCCCCGCCCTGGAAGGCCGGACTGGTCGGCGACCTGCCGCATGTCTTTCGTATCATCCGGGACATCAGCGGCGGAGTCAGTCCCGATGGCTACCGGCGCGCCTACGAGATCGCTGGTCCTAACGATGTCGCGGCTATGCCTTCGCTCCACATGGCCATCCCCTTGATCATCGCCTTCATGGCGTGGCGGCTTCACCCTGTCGCTGGTGCCGTCGCGTTCTTCTACTCTGCCGCCATGGCCTTCGCCCTGGTCTATCTGGGCGAGCACTACGTTGTAGACCTTCTGGCGGGCCTTCTCGTGGCGGTCGTCGTCTGGAAGCTGGTGTGGTGGCGCCGAAGCCGGGAGCAGCGGGAAGGGCTCTCGCAGAGTCATGCGAGGGGCGAAGCGCCGATAGGCAAGAGGCGGCGGCCCCTTAAGGGTGACGCACGCCAGTAGCAGCCAAGTAGCTCCAGGGACGGGAGCGTCTGATTAAACTTGACGTAACGCGAACCAGCCATTGTGTCTTATATGTTCGGACGCAGCGATCGGCGAAGCCTTTGGGCGGGTGGTGAAAACTCTTTCACTCAGTGGACATAAGCGTAACGGATCCAGTAGGGACGGCATCTAATCTCATGAAAGCTCTCAGGACGGGCCTGTCCTTTGAGGACGGCCTGGCCGGAGACGAGGGAAGCAAAAGATCCTAGAGGAAAGGAGGAAGCGATGCTTTCCAACATTAGTGCAGCCCTGCTGCGGTTCGTTAGCCGCTTCGAGCGGGAAGAGGGTCAGGCTCTGGCCGAGTACGGCCTGATCCTGGCGCTCATCGCAGTCCTAGCGATCGCCGCGCTGGGCTTTCTCGGCGCGGCCATTGCCGGCCAGCTGGGTGCCATCACAACCGCGATGGGCGGCTAGCTAAACGATGGGCGTAAGCCTGTCGACGGCAGCACGCTGCCGTTGACAGTGGGTGGAGGGGCCCCGATCCTACCGGGGCCTCACCACTTCCACTTACGGAGGCGATTCGGAACTAGGACAGAGAGGAACCGCCCTGCAGTAGTGAACGCCGGGCCCCAGGCCTTGCGGCCATTAGATAGGCGATACCGATGCTAAAGCTGATTCGAAGACGAACAGAGAAGGGTCAGAGGGGTGAGAAGGGCCAGGCCCTGGTTGAGTTTGCCCTACTCGTCCCCATCTTCCTCATGCTGCTGTTCGCCGTCGTGGACTTCGGCATGGGCTTCCACTCCTGGATCACGGTGACGAACTCGGCCAGAGAGGGAGCGCGCATTGGTGCGGTCCAGGCCAGTACGGCAGAAATTGAAGCGCGTGTGAAAGCCACTTCCGACCTCATCAATGAGGACGCTAACATGACGGTGACTGTCGGCTGTGGCCCGTCGTCGGACCCTCCTCCTACAGGAACGTGCCCAAGCCAGCCGGGGGAGTCGGTGGTGGTTCGGGTGGATTACGATTACGATCTCATAACTCCCCTGGCTAGCTTGGTCGCATTCCTTAGCGGCGACATTATCGGTCCCACGTTGACGTTATCGTCGACGGCCGAGATGAGGTTGGAGTAGCGGCGCCGGCTTCTGCGATTATGCTTCGCGCAGGCTGAAGATAGCCTGCGACCGCGATAGCACCGGGAGCACCCGGAGCAACACTGAAGCGAATAAGCCATCGGTAGATGATGTCCGCGGAAGAGCCCCACTTGTTCAATGAGACCAAGACCTCAGGCCTCCAGACCATCGTAAGGGTCATCGGCATTCAGGCTGCGACCAACTCACGCCCCATCCCCACCAGAATTAATCGCCTGGCCGCGTGAAATCCGTAACAGATCGGCCTCAATAACATCATTAGATTTGTAATGACATTTTATTGTGGCCCGTTGTCGGCGGCTCGCAACAGAAGTTAGTGACCTGTGAGGTAGGCAATGATCAAGAATCAGGCGTTAGGCGCTAGGTCAAACAAAGGTCTCATCCTGCTGGGCCTATTCCTGGGGCTCGTCAGCGCGGTGCTCATAGTCGTGTATCTGAGCAATGCGGGTGGGGGTGGTGGCGGTGAGGTTTCCGGGGCAGAGGTGACGCCTGTGGTCGTCGCCAGCCTGGAGATCTCCGCCGGCACCCGCATCACGGAGGGGATGGTGGAGACCAAGGATATCGCGGTCAATGCGGTGCTGGCTGGCGCCTTCCAAGACACGGAGATCGTCATCGGTCAGGTGGCGCGGGTTCCATTCGTTGCCGGTGAACAGGTAATTCCAACTAAAGTCACAGCCACGGGCGCCGCCATCGCCGTGGACGTGGAGAACCCGCCGCTGGCCTTCGTGATTCCGGAGGGCAAGCGCGCGGTCTCTATTCAGGTGAGCAACGTGATCGGCGCCAGCGGCCTCATCAGGCCGGGCGATTACGTGGACGTCATCCTCGCTGTGCAAATCCAGGTGGGTAGCGGTGATGGGAATAGTGATGGGTCGCAGAATCAGATCGCTCAGACGATCCTGCAGAACGTTCTGGTGTTGAGCGTCGATCAGGACGTAACGCGTGCTGTGGTGAGCGAAGGCGAGGCGGCACCGGTGGTCGGCGATGGTACCGAGGTTAACCCTGAGGCCACCACTGTCACACTGGCGGTATCGCCGGCGCACGGGGAGGTTCTCACCGTGGCTGAGGCGTGCGCAACGCCACGGCTGGCCCTAGCGCTGCGCGGCTTCGGTGACTCCACCCCGGTGGCAAACCGAACTGTGTGGGCCGAAGACGGAGCGGCGCCCACCTGCGCGGCTCTGCTGGGACTTCAGTCATTGCAATAAGGAGTAGCTGGGAGAGGTTGAGGGAGTAAGGGCGATGGCACGTAACCCGCGAGTCATAGTGATTGACCAGGACCAGATCGCAAGGTCTGAGGTCCAGAAGATGCTGGCCCTTTCTGGCTTCGCCGTGCTGGGCGAAGCCGGCTATGGGATCGAAGCGGTTTCGCTAGCAAAGGAAGCTGAGCCGGACATCGTCGTCATCGCCGTAGAGGAGCCTGTAGTCAGGGCCCTGCAGACGGTGGAGGCGGTGGCGGACCTCCTTCCGCAGTCCCCGGTAGTCGCCTATTCTTCCATCAAAGATCCGGCCAGCATCCGCAAGGCTATGCTTGCCGGCGTGAGCGACTACCTCATCACACCAGTGCGGGAAGAGGAGCTGGTCAAGTCTATCTATGACGTGCTGGCTCAAGAGGAACGGAAGCAAGCACGTATCTCGGGTGAGGTGGAGGAACCGCTGGCCTGCGGCACGGTGCTGACGGTGTTCGGCGCCAAGGGCGGTATCGGCAAGACTACTATTTCAACCAACCTGGGCACAGCCCTGGTGCAAAAGACTGGCCAGTCGGTCGTGCTTGTCGACTTGGACACCCGATTCGGTGACGTGGCCATCCTTATGGACATCCCGGTGGAGCGCAGCATCGCCGATCTGGCATTACCGGAGGAAGAGATCAACCGGGAGATGCTCCAGGACTGTCTCTACACCCATAACACAGGGGTGACGATTCTGCCGGCGCCGGTTCGGCCAACAGACTGGCGGAGCGTCCACGCCGGCCACATTGAGCGCGTTATAACGCTTCTGGCGCAGACGTATGACTACGTGATCCTGGACACGCCGGGCACGTTCAATGACATCGTAGCGCGGGCGCTGGAGCTGGCTACGCTGGTGCTCCTAGTGGCGACTGTGGATATGGCCAGCCTAAAGGACACCCTCTTGGCGATAGATATGCTCCGCTCTTGGAACTTTCCCCAGGACAAGATAAAGCTTCTGATTAACGCCACCAACGAGGCTAGCAACGTTCAGCCTCAGGAGATCAAGCGAATGTTAGGCCGGGAGGTCTTCTGGTCCATCCCGTATGACCGGAATATCAGCACCGCCACCCAGCTGGGCATGCCGGTGGTGGTGACGAAGCCCACATCCAAGGCTTCGGAGAGCATGGTGGAGCTGGCCTACGCGCTCAGCGGCGTCCCGCAGAAGCAAGAGCAGCAGCAGAAACAGGGCGGCAAAGGACTCTTCAGCCGCATTCTTGGAACAACAACTGAAGAGAAGGCAGAAGTGAAGGAAGTGAAGGTGGAGTTGAGAGATGCCTAGCTGGCAATCAGGAAGCAGCCATTCTCAGAGCAGCCCATTGGCCAGACCGGAAAGCGTCCCATCCAGGGGCACTCCGGGCCGCCACAATGAGGATATGGAGAGTCTGATCTTCAGGATGCATCAGATGCTGATTGAAGAGCTAGACGCCGACCAGATCAGCTCCATGGCGCCCGATGAGAGGCGAGGTCTGGTGGAGCAGGCTACGGAGACTATGCTCCGACGCGAGATGCCCTCCGTGGGCGGCATCACCCGCGATCAGATCGTGGCACGGGTGGTGGACGAGGTCGTCGGTCTGGGGCCTATCGATGGGATGATTCGTGACCCCTCAGTGTCCGAGGTGATGGTGAACGCCCCCGACGAAGTGTACTTTGAGCGGGAAGGCATCATCTATCTGAGCGATATCCGTTTCCGAGATGCGGAGCACGTTCAGCGGATTATCGAGAGGATCGTGGCTCCTCTGGGGCGCCGCGTAGATGAATCTTCGCCGATGGTGGACGCTCGTCTGCCTGACGGCTCCCGTGTCAACGTGATCATCCCGCCTGTAGCACCCAAGAGCCCAACGGTCACTATCCGGAAATTCCGCGTAGACAAGATGACGATGGATGATCTGGTCACGGCCGGCACCATAGAGCCGGCAATGGCGCAGTTTCTGAAGGCCTGCGTCAAGCTCCGCCTGAACACCCTCATCTCTGGTGGTACCGGTACCGGCAAGACGACGTTCCTAAACGCGCTTTCCGCCTACATACCGGAGAGCGAGCGCATAATCACCATCGAAGACCCAACCGAGCTCAGGCTGCAACAGCCGCATGTTGTGAGCCTGGAAGCGCGGCCCGCTAACATCGATGGCAAGGGGGAGATCAGCCAGCGTGAGCTGTTACGCAACACCCTGCGTATGCGCCCTGACCGCATCATCATCGGTGAGGTGCGCGGGCCGGAAGCGTTCGACATGCTGAACGCTATGAACACGGGTCACGAAGGCTCCCTGTCTACGGTTCACGCCAACTCTCCGCGCGATGCGCTGGCCCGCGTCGAGAATATGGTTCTGATGGCCAACCTGGATCTTCCGAGCCAGGCGATCCGGGAACAGGTGGCCTCCGCGCTGCATCTCATGGTGCAGCTAGCGCGCTTTAGCGATGGCGTGAGGCGGGTGACGCATGTGACCGAGATTATCGGCATGGAGGGCCAGATCGTGACCATGCAGGACCTGTTCACGTTCAATCAGACTGGCGTGGACCCGGAAGGACGGATTACTGGTCGCTTGACGGCCACCGGCCTCCGGCCCACTTTCGCGGAGAGGTTTGACCAGGCCGGCATCCAGCTGCCGGAGGGCGTGTTCCTGACGGGGAGTGGAGTCTAGGCGATGGACGCTCTTCTTGTCATAATCGCTATGACGGTCCTGCTGGCCGTGTTTTCCTTTGTTGTTGGGCTTCGCTCCTCTCGTCACAGCGCCATGGAGGAGCGGCTGGATACGTTCCGGAGTGAAAGGCAGACGGATGGGAGGCAGACGGGTGAGAGGCAGCAGGATGAGCAACAGGGGCCGGTACTGCGGCAGCGTTCATACAGTGGCCTGCCGATTCTGAGCAGCTTCATTGGGCAGCTCCGGGGCTCGGAGCAAGTGGCGCTGAACTTGGAGAGAGCAGGGGTGCCTCTGCGGGTGGGCGAATATTACATAATCCGCTATGTGGCGGCGCTAGTGTTCTTTGCAGTGCCGTTTGTCTTTAGCCAAGGTGTGCTTGCCATCGCCCTGGGGCTCGGCTTGGCGGTGCTTGGCTACAGCCTGCCGGCCATCTGGCTCGGCTCCAAGAGAAGTGGCCGTGCCAAGAAGATCGATGGCCAAATGGTAGAGATGCTCGGGATGGTGGCGAACTCTCTCAAGTCAGGTTACGGGCTGATGCAAAGCTTTGAGTTCACGGCGAATCAGATGGACGCGCCCCTAGGCACGGAGCTGAAGCGGATGCTCCGGGACGCCAACCTGGGCATGAGCGCCGAGGACGCACTCCAGGCGATGGGAGACCGGATAGACAGTCCGGATCTGGAGATGGTGCTCACGGCGGTCAACATTCAGCGCAGCGTGGGCGGCAACCTGGCGGAGGTCCTGGAGAGCGTGGCGTTCACGATGCGTGAGCGGGAGCGCATTCGGGGAGAGATCGCGACTCTCACCTCCCAGCAGCGGATGACCGGCATCGTTATCGGCGGCTTGCCGGTGGGCATGCTGTTGATATTCCTGCTAATTAGCCCTGACTACGTGGGGTTGCTGTTCACGACGACTGCAGGGCAAGGAATGCTGCTAGTCGCCGTGATGTTGGAGGTCCTGGGCGCCTTATCGATGAAGAAGTTGCTGGCGATAGACGTTTAGAGGTTGACCATGCTTATCGGTATTATCGGTTTCCTGGTGTTTATGGCGATCGTCAGTCTGGTGCTTGGACTGGGGCGTCGCTCTCCTTCGGTAATGGAGACGCGAATGCAGGATTTCAAGACGCGGGCGGTGGAGACTGTGGAAGGGGAGTCCGACCTTAGTGTCCCGTTTGCGGACCGTGTCCTGGCGCCGGGCATTGAGGCGCTTTCGAATGCGGCCACTTCGGTGCTGCCGGCAAGAGTCCTGGCTAACATTGAAAAACAGCTTCTCATGGCCGGAAACCCGATGACGGTAAACGCCTACGTGGTGTTCTGGATGCTCAGCGTCGGCCTGCTGTCGGGCTTCATACTTGTCTCCGTCGTCGTCGTCTGGGGCACGATCGGTGTTCAGCAGGCGGGGGCGGTGCTGCTGTTCGGCGTGTTTGGCTGGATGGTTCCCGGCTTCTGGCTTAAGGGCCGCGTAAAGGTGCGCCAGAAGAAAGTGCTCAAAGCTCTGCCTGACGCGCTGGATCTGGTGACCACTTGTGTTGAGTCGGGACTTGGGTTGGATGCGGCGCTGGCCCGTGTGGCCGAGAAAAGCAGCGGGCCGCTAGCTACTGAGCTGTCCAACATGCTGCGAGACGTGGCAATGGGTAAGATGCGCCGCGAGGCGCTGACGGAGATGGCCGATAGGTTGGGTGTGGACGAGCTGACTGGCTTCATCAATTCGATCATTCAGGCAGAGCAACTGGGTGTTGGCATAGCCCAGGTGCTCCGCGTGCAGTCAGATCAGATGAGGACGCGCCGGCGTCAGGCGGCGGAGAAGACCGCCCACGAGGCGCCGATCAAGATGATCTTTCCGCTCGTCCTATTCATCTTCCCAGCGTTCATGATTGTGATCTTGGGCCCGGCAGTTATCCGGATAGCGACATCGCTGGGGTAATGGAAGAGGTGGTTGGAATGGGTCTCGGGCTGAAGATCAGGGGTCTCCGAGAGGAGATCGGAATGAGCCAGGCTCAGCTCGCGTCGCGAGCGGGGCTGAGCCAGGGCTACCTGTCTCAGATTGAGAACGATGAGGTGCGGAACCCAAGCGCTGCAGTACTATTTCGTCTGGCACAGGCGCTGCACGTGGATCCGCGCTGCCTGCTAGAGGCGGCCGGCTACACGGAGGTTCTGAGCGCCGCGCCAGAGACAGAGTATGAGACTCCCGTTGACCCGGACCTGTTGCGCTTCCTGGCCCGGCTGCCCCTCGAGCAGCAGCGGTATCTGCTGCGATTCCTGGAGGGGATGGAGCGCGAGCCCGCTATCGGGGTGAGGTAGAAGCCGCCGGAAGGATGATCTGTTACTCTGGTATCCTGGTGCAATCAGTGGAGTTTTCCATGCTGCGCGTGATCAACGAGACTAAGGCCACGGTGGTGGCTCAAGATGTCCGTCTGGCGGATGGCATCTGGTCCCGTTTCTGGGGCCTTATGGGCCGCAAGGGTCTTCCTGAGGAGGCAGGGCTCCTGCTAAAGCCCAGCTCTTCCATACACACCGCATTCATGCGCTTCGCCATCGATGTTGTGTTCCTGGACCGGTCTCTAAAGGTGGTCAAGGTAGTGCCGCGGATGAAGCCTTTTCGGGCGTCCATGGCCTTCGGTGGTGCTCACAGCGCCCTGGAGTTGAATGCGGGCGCGGCGGAGAAGGCGCAGGTGCAAATGGGTGACCAGCTGACTTTGGTCGATCAGGAGTGACGGTCGTGTACCGGAACCGCCGATCTGTAAGCTTGATAAATCGGCCGCCGTCCGGCGGTCAAGTGGATAGTGTTGACACCGCCAAGGCAACGATGGACAATCGGTCAGACCCTTATTGGAGGGCAAGCTCATGAAACTCGGAGATAGGATACGGGAGTTGCGAGAAGAGGTCGGCCTTACTCAGGGGCAACTGGCGGGCAGTGCGTCCGTCAGCCAGGGATACCTTTCTCAGCTGGAGAACGGGGACGTGAAGAGCCCCAGCGCGGCCGTGCTGCTTCGCGTAGCACAGGCGATACATGTGGATCCAAATGATCTGTTCGAGGCGGCCGGCTACCCGACGGTGCGGACCCTTCGGCAGATATACCAGGGCTACGAGTCCAACATTGACCCTGAACTATTGCGGTATCTGGGTCGACTACCTCGAGACCGGCAGCGGCGGCTTCTGCTCCTGCTGCAGGGTATGGAGACGGTTGTGGTAGAAGGAGAGGACAGCGACGGCAGGGCCGTTGAGCTGACAACGCAGGGCAAGCCGGGTAACGGCCGCTCCGTCGGCCGCCGCCTCCGAGACGGTGTCAGGGCTTCCAGAGCCCAGGGCTAGGCATGGCGGACTTGTCTGAGGACCGCATCGCCCTGGCCGAGA
>JADFRV010000134.1 GCA_022561095.1 Chloroflexota bacterium
TTCTCGCCCAGGATCGGCGGGATCTCCTGAAGGTTCGCCACCTCGATCTCCACCACGATGTCGTAGGGGCCCATCACTTCGTGCATCGCCACGATGTTGGGGATGTCACGCATCGCCTGCTTGACGCGTCTCGTCTTACCGGGATCGGTGACCACCAAGACGTAGGCTTTCACTGGCATTGGACGCTCCCTAATTGTTAACGCGGGGTAGGAACGCCAAAATTATACAACACGTCGTATATAAGAAGCGGGGCCGCAGAAGACACAGCCAATCTAGGATGTTAAACTAAGTATGAGCTTCCCAAATTGATCGACTTTTATGACCGACTAAGCGGCTGCGCCAGGACCTTGTCCTGATGAAAGCTGTCTGTCCTACAACGGAGCGTGGCCTGGCTCCCCCCGTCGCAGGGAGCAGAGTATGTAGAGGGGGAACGTGGCGTGGCCAGGGATGATTTTATCATCCGCATAGGCGGAGATACCGCGATAGGCGGTGTTATCAGTACCGGCGAGAACTTCACGACAGCCGCCGCCCGCGTAGGCTTTCAGACCTTCACCTTCCGCACCTATCCAGCCGAGATCAAGGGCGGACACGCCTGGTTTCAAGTTCGCATCTCCAACAAGCCGGTCTATTCCATCGGCGACGGCTGCGACATCCTGATCGCCTTCGATCAGGAGGCGTACGAGCTTCACCGCCCAAACCTGAACGACGGCGGCGTCCTCATTTACGACTCGGGCCTGGTGGAACCGGACACGGATAGCAACATCATCTGCTACGGCGTCCCCTTCCAGAAGATCGCGCGTGAGGAGCTGGAGTTTGTACGCGGCACCAACGTGCTCATCCTGGGGGTGATGGCGGGGCTGTTCGGGCTTCCGCCGGCATCGCTGGAGGAGATGGTCAAGAGCCGCTACAAGCGCCGTGCCGAGCTCATGGAGAAGAACATCCAGGCGCTGTACCACGGGTACGAGTACACCAAGAAGATACAGAAAGAAGACAAGTACTGGCTGGGCACCGCCGACCACGTGGCGCGGCTGGTAATGACCGGCAACGATGCCATCACCGCCGGCGCCCTTCACGCCGGCTGCCGCTACTTCGCCGGCTACCCGATCACACCGGCTTCCGACATCCTGGAGACGATGGCCAGCCAGCTACCGCGCTTTGGGGGCGTCTGTCTTCAGGCCGAGGACGAGATGGCGTCAATAGGCTCCGTTATCGGCGCCTCCTACGCCGGCGCTAAGGCGATGACCGCGACCTCCGGGCCGGGCTTCTCCCTGATGACGGAGCTGATGGGGCTGTCATCCATGGCCGAGATACCGATCGTCATCGTGAACGCGCAGCGCTCCGGCCCCAGCACAGGCATGCCCACCAAGCTGGAGCAGAGTGACCTCTTCCAGGCGCTGTACGGCGGCCATGGCGACTTTCCCCGCATAGTGCTGGCTCCCGCCTCGGTACAGAACTGCTTCCGGGTGACGGTGCTGGCGTTCGGCCTGGCCGAGAAGTACCAGTGTCCGGTCATACTTCTCTCCGACCAGTCTCTCTCCCACCGCACCGAGACCATCCGGGAAGTCGATACGGACGTCTTCCCCGTAGTGGACCGCATCCGGCCTAACGGAACGAACCCAGAGGACTATCTTCGCTACCAGATCACCGATAACGGCGTCTCGCCGATGGCCGTGCCCGGCCTGGATCCTCACACCTACGTCGCCCCGGGCCTGGAGCACGACGAGCGAGGCCACCCGCGCCTAACGCCAGACACCCACGAAATGATGACCGCAAAGCGGTTTCGCAAGCTTGAGGCCGCACGGCTGGAGACCGACAACGCGGAGTTGTGTCCCCGCTACGGCGCCGAGCACGCCGATATCGGCATCATCGGCTGGGGAGCCACCCAGGGCTCCATCCGCGAGGCCGTGGACCGTGCCCTCGCTGACGGCCTCAAGGTGGCGGCGATGCACCCGCGGGTGCTCAACCCGTTGCCGGAGGAGAGGCTCGAGGAGTTCATCGCCTCGGTAGACCGCGTGCTGGTACCGGAGGTTAACTACCAGGGGCAGTTCGCTCACCACCTGACCGCGATCCTGGGGGTGAAGCCGATACGCTTCAACAAGATCGGCGGCCTGCCGTTCACGCCGGGCGAGATTTACGAGAAGATCCAGGAGGTTCTAGTTCATGCCTGAGGCCACCAAAGTTGCACAAGCAACCGAGGCAGACGTTCTCACGCTTAAGGACTACAAGAGCGGCGACAAGCCCATCTGGTGCCCCGGTTGCGGCGACTTCGGTGTATTGAGCGCGACTTACAAGGCGCTGGCCGCCCTACAGCTCCAGCCGAAGGACGTCGTGGTCGCGGCCGGTATCGGCTGTTCCAGTCGAACGCCGTACTTCATGAGCACTTTCGGCCTGCACGGGGTTCACGGCCGCACCCTGCCAATCGCTACCGGTATGAAGCTCGCCAACCCTGACCTCACAATCCTGGTGATGGGCGGCGACGGCGACCTGATGTCGATCGGCGCCGGCCACTTCCCGCACGCCGCCGCACGCAACGTGGACATCACCTGCATCATGATGGACAACCAGACCTACGGCCTCACCAAGGCACAGGCCTCGCCAACATCTAGCATGGGTCAGAAGACCAGGTCCACCCCCTACGGCGTCGTCGCCAAGCCGATGGCCCCCGTACTATTCGCCCTCGCCAACGGCGCCACTTTCGTCGCCCGCGGCTATTCGGCCAAGCCGAATGACCTGACCGACCTGATCGTACAGGGGATAAAGCATCCAGGGTTCTCCTTCGTTCACGTCCAAAGCCCCTGCGCCGAGTTCTTCAACACGTACGACTTCTATGACGAGCACATCGAGGAGTTGCCGTCTGACTGGGATCAGCAAGACCTGAAGACCGCCGTCAACCTGGCGCTCACTGAGGAGAAGGTACACCTGGGCGTCTTCTATCAAGAAGAGCGCCAGAGCTTCGGCAGGGCGGTCCGTCAGTTTGAGCCCGAGGGCAAACAGTTTGACCTGGCGGAGTACCTCCAGCGCTTCAGCTAGCGCTAGTTCATAGCCTCTAAAAGGAGCAAAGTTGGGCCAGAACCTGACCCGGAAGATCCTTGCCGACCACCTCGTCTCCGGCGAGCTGGAGCCCGGCGCCGAGATCGCCGTACGGGTGGACCAGACGCTAACCCAGGACGCCACGGGAACGATGGCCTACCTCCAGTTCGAGGCGATGGGCATCCCCAGGGTGCGCACCAAGCTCTCCGTCTCCTACATCGACCACAACATGCTCCAAACCGGCTTCGAGAACGCCGATGACCACCGCTTCCTCCAGACCGTAGCCGCCAAGTACGGCATCTACTTCTCGCGGCCGGGCAACGGCATCTGCCACCAGGTGCACCTGGAGCGCTTCAGCTCCCCGGGTGACCTGCTCCTTGGCTCGGACAGCCACACGCCGACGTCCGGCGGCGCCGGCATGCTGGCGATCGGCGCCGGCGGCCTGGACGTGGCGGTCGCCATGGGCGGCGGACCCTACTATCTGAAGATGCCTAAGATCGTGGGCGTGCACCTGAAGGGACGGCTGCAGCCCTGGGTGGCCGCCAAGGACATCATCTTCGAACTGCTGCGCCGTCTCACCGTAAAGGGCGGCGTGGGCAAGATATTCGAGTACTATGGCGAGGGCGTGGCCTCGCTCAGCGTTCCCGAGCGCAGCACGATCACCAACATGGGCGCCGAAATGCAGGCCACCACCTCCATCTTCCCCTCCGACGAGCGCACCCGCGAGTACTTCCGCACCCAGAAGCGGGAGGAGATGTGGCGACCGACAAGCGCCGACCCAGACCCCGAATACGACGAGGTTGTCGAGATCGATCTGAACAAGCTGGGGCCGATGGTAGCGCGACCGCAGAGCCCGGGCAACGTCGTGCCGATCGAGGAGGTCGAGGGAACGAAGCTGGCCCAAGTCTGCATCGGCTCCTGTACCAACTCCTCCTACCACGACCTGGCGGTGAGCGCGGCCGTGCTCAAGGGGCGAAAGGTAAACCCCGACATCAGCATGACCGTCACCCCCGGCTCGCGACAGGTGTTCACGATGATCGCGCGCACCGGCGCCCTGGCCGACCTCATCGAGTCCGGCGCCCGCATTCTGGAGTCCGCCTGCGGCCCTTGCATCGGCATGGGCCAGGTGCCGCCCTCCGACACGGCCTCCCTGCGCACCTTTAACCGCAACTTCCCCGGCCGCTCCGGCACCGCAGACGACAAGGTGTACCTGGCCAGCCCGGAGGTGGCCGCCGTCTCCGCCCTGACCGGCGAGATCACCGACCCCCGCAAGTGGGGAGAGCCACCGCCGACTGAGGCGCCGGGTGAGTTCATCATCGACGATGACTTGATCATACCGCCGCCGAAAAACGGAGACGTGGAGGTGGCACGCGGCCCCAACATCAAGCCGCTACCCCTGGCGGAGCCGCTGGCGCAAACGATCAAGGCGACAGTGCTCATCAAGCTGGAGGACAACGTTAGCACTGACCATATCCTGCCCGCGGGCTCCAAGATCCTCCCCCTGCGCTCCAACATCCCGGCCATCTCCGAGTACGTCTTCCACTACGTCGATCCGGAGTTCCCCGCCAAGGCGAAGGCGGCCGGCGCCGGCATCATCGTCGGCGGCTCCAACTACGGGCAGGGCTCCAGCCGCGAGCACGCGGCGTTAGCCCCGATGTACCTGGGGGTGAAGGCTGTGCTGGCCAAGACCTACGCCCTCGTGCACCAGACCAACCTGGTGAACTTCGGCATACTGCCGCTCGTCTTCGTCGAGGAGGGTGACTACGACCGCATCAACGTGGACGACGCGCTGGAGATCCCGGACGTGCGCGATGCCGTGGGCAGCGGCGAGGTGACCGTCCGCAACACCACTCAGGGCTACGAGTTCACCGCCCACCACAACCTGAGCGAGCGCCAGGTAGAGGTGCTTCGGGAGGGCGGATTGCTGAATCACATCAAAGCCCACGCGGGCTAGACTCTCCACACCCCTGACGGCAGGGATGATCGAATTGGTGGCGCGATGATAAGAGCCGTCATCTTCGATATCGATGGCACGCTGTACGACTGGGAGACGTCTATAGACCGCGCGCTACGCGACGTGCTGCCGGAGGTGCCGACAGCCTATCACAACGGACTGACCAACCGCATGCGGCAGGCTCTCGCCGATTACGCCCTCGTAGTGCGCGACGGGCTGGTCGTGGACCGCAAGTACTGGCTACTCATGGTCGACCCCGTTCCACCCTGGCGGGCCGCTCTGCCCGACGCCGATTCCGAATTGGCACAGAGGGTAGCGCAGCGGTACCAGTCGCTGCTGGACGCCGTCCCCTTCGCGGACGTGCCGCCGGCCCTGGAGGCGCTACGGGCAGAGTACGCCTTGGGTGTCCTAAGTAACAGCCCCCGGTCAGAGGAGACGCTGACACGCCTGAAATTCCGCCACTACTTCGATGCGGTAGTGGCCGCTTCGGAGCCCTGGAGAAAGCCGCATCCGGAGGCCTTTCGCCGTGCCTGCCGGGCGCTAGGCATAGCGCCCTCCGAGGCGGTCTACGTTGGTGATAGCCTATCCAACGACGTGGAGGGTGCCCTGGGCGCAGGGCTCATCCCAGTCTGGGTAGACCGCTACGGAGATGACTACGCCCTGCCGGAAGGGGCCTGGCGCATCACGTCGCTGGAGGGACTACCCGACCTGCTAGCCGAATTAACCGGCTAGGGGAACGGTCGCCTGGGGGCTAAGAGAAGCCCAGCGCACCACTAGCTATCGTATAGCGCCGCGCGTTTGCTATCATAGGCGCGGCCCACCCCCGGCTAGCGAAAGAATACTGCATGCCCCATAGCATATACCGGGCGACGGCGTCGGCCCCGAGATCAGCGAAGCCACGGTTCGCGTCCTAGAGGCCACCGGCGTTCAGTTCGATTGGGATGTCCAGGAGGCCGGTATCGGCGCCGCCGAGCAGTACGGCTCCGTCCTCCCCGACGATGTTCTCGATTCCATCCGTAAGCACAAGGTCGCCATCAAGGGGCCGATAACCACGCCTCGCGGCGGCGGCTTTCGCTCCGTCAACGTGGCGCTGCGCAAGATGCTGGACCTCTACGCCTGCGTGCGCCCGGCCAAGTACTACCCCGGCGTCCGTACCCGCTACGACAACGTCGACCTGGTGATCGTACGCGAGAATCACGAGGACCTGTACGCGGGGGTGGAGTTCGAGCGGGGCGACCCCGCCATCGCCAAGATATCGGAGATCACGGACGCCGCCGACCTGGGCCCGATCCGTGAT